>NZ_JARWKZ010000005.1:0-278146 GCF_050577975.1 Rhizobium sp. BR 315
CACTTGCCGTATCGCTCATGCATATCGCGCCACGGACAACCGACCCGCAGCACGTGAAGCATCCCGTTCAAAAAGCACCGATTATCATGCAACGGGCGCGACTTGCGCCCGCGTTCCCTCGGTAAAAGTGGCTCGATGATCCGCCACTCTGCATCGCTCAAATCGCCACGTGCCAAAACTGCCTCCTAAAAGGTAGTCTTGAATCAGACCAAAGCTGATTTGTGAACCCACTTTGTCAACATCGCCTAACTTCCGACAACCTTCCTGAGTTAGACTTTGCTATCCTATTGAAGCTTAAAGAATTTCAGCGCGTCTGCGCCGGACATTTGCGCTATTCGGTAGCAAATGCCACCAACGTCAAAGCAACTTGAGGGCGGTTTCGCACCCTCATCCTCGCGGTTGCCCGCCAAAGTGAGTTGTCCCGAGAGCGGCCATCTATACCAGATACGGCGTCAGCACCTCTTCGATCCATTTCATGAATGTGCGGACTCGGCGTGACAGATTGCTCCGATGTGCGACAACGAGAGACACGGCGATCGCCCGGCGACGAAAATCGGGAAGAACTTCCACCAGCGCGCCACTCTCCAAGTATTGGCCAATCCCCAAGACTGGTGCCTGAATCAGGCCGAGGCCGGCGAGGGCAGCGGCGTCGTAGGTCTGCGCGCTGTTGACATGTAGCGCACCCGGCAACTGAAGCGTCGCATAACCGTCGCCGTCAGGATATTCCCATCCATAGGATCTTGCTCCCAGCACCGTCGAAAAATGAATTGTCCGATGTTCTTGCCGTTGAAGATCTTCGAGCGATCGGGGGACGCCATGGCGCGCCAGATAGGCGGGACTGGCAGCATTGGCCATCCGCAACAGGCCCAGTGGGCGGGCAATCAGCGTCTCGTCCCCGATGGGACCAAGGCGTAATACACAGTCAAACCCCTCTTGAACCAGATCGACTTGGCGATCCGTACTCGATAGCTCCAGCTCCAACTCGGAGTGAGCCGCCATGAAATCCGGCAAGGCGGGCACGATCGTTGTGCGCGCCACCTCGGTCGGAAGGTCGACCCGCAAACGCCCGCGAAGTGCCACGCGGTCGTCCGCAAACATCGTGTGTAGGTCATCGACCTCAGCAAGCAGATCGCGGGCGCGGGCATGAAATGCACGTCCGTCCTCCGTCAACTGCACACTGCGCGTCGTCCGGTGCAGGAGCCTGACACCGACATCTTCTTCCAACTTCCGGACCGCCGTCGAAGCCCTGCCTTTTTGGATGCCGAGGCTATCGGCTGCGCGGGTGAAGCTCCCCATTTCCGCGACCGTTACGAATATGAGGATGGGTTCGAGATTATGCATTTTTGTGCCTCGGTATTGTTTCCCCCTGAGAGAACAGTGAGTTCCTTTCCTCGATATTTATCATACATAAACGGCACAGTAAGCTTCGGATATTGAGATCCACCATTGGAGAATGACAAGTGTCCGAAGCCATGAACCGGCACCAGGTGCCTGAAACCATGATCTTGAATCGCGCCCTGTGGCCCGGCCAAATAATGACTGCATTTGTCGTTATCGCCCTGGTGGCAGATGGGACCATTCAGCTTCTCGCGCCGGCACAGATTGCGAGCATGTTGCAGGAAACCGGGTTTGCGATGGATCTGACCCGTGTCCTCGGTCCGATCATACTCGCCTGCGCCATCCTTTACGCCATTCCGGCCACCGCCGTCCTCGGCGCGATCCTGGTGACGGGCTTTCTGGGAGGCGCGATCTGCGCCCATGTCCGCATCGGTGAGCTGGGATCGCCGCCGGAACTTATTTCTCTGCTTCTGGGCGCGATGACATGGGGCGGCCTCTATCTGCGCGATCCCCGTATCCGAGCCATTCTGCCGCTCACAAATTGAACCAACAGGGCAGTGCTCTGTTCCTAAAATCAGGAGAAAACGCATGTTTTTAGTCATGGGAATTACCGGAAAAGTCGGTGGTGCAACGGCTGAACATCTGTTGGCACAAGGCCAGAAAGTACGTGCGCTCGTCCGTAATCGCAAGAAGGCGTCAAGCTGGGCGAACAAGGGTGTGGAGTTGGTAGACGGCGATTGGAATGATGCGGCAGCCATCGACCGCGCGCTCAACGGCGTCGAAGGAGCGTTTGTCATGTTGCCGTCTGTCTGGGCCCCATCGCCTGATTATAAAGAAGCCAAGGCCGTGATCGCGAACTATGTCGAGGCGCTCACCAAGGCAGCGCCGCCGCGGGTGGTCGCGCTTTCGTCGATGGGTGCGAACAGGACCAGCGGGCTCGGGATGATCGCGGCCTTGTCGCTTCTGGAGCAAGGGTTTCGCGACCTGATATCGCCAGCCGCATTTGTGCGCGCAGGAGGTTTCTTCGAGAACTTCCTCTACGGCTTGCAGGTCGCCCAGGGCGGAACGCTACCGGTCTACTACAATCCGACAAACCGGAAATCGACCATGGTCGCGACGAACGACATCGGTGCGGAGGTCGCAACCCTTTTGACCGAGCCAGCCTGGTCAGGACAGCGCGTCATCGAGCTCGGTTCGATGGTCAGTGCGGATGAAGTCGCGGCGCAATTGGGTGAAGTCCTAGAACTCGACGTGAAAGCCTTTGCAGTTCCGCGTGCAGGTTGGGCGGAAGCGTTCGAGCAGTTCGGCATCCCGAAGGGTCGCACCGGGCCTGCCGAAGAGATGTTTGAGGCCGTGAACGCGGGATGGATGGACCTCGGAGCTGAGGGCACGGAGCACGTAGCGGGTACGACGTCCGCACGAGAAGTCTTCCAGGCTGCACAGAACGCCGCCAAGGCGTAAGTCCGGGATGGATCAGGCATGACGGAGATTACCCGCTTTTGCGTCGGACGTGTCGCGGGAAGCACTCAACAGTTCAAGGCAACACGAGGCGGCTCTACTACCGCCTAATCTTCTGAATCTCGGGATAGCGGACTTTTTGGCTTAGGAAAAGTCCGCTATCCGCGTCTTTTCATCTCATAGCGGCTCGCCTGTTCTCGGCCGAGAGCCGACTTGGTGGCATCTGCTACCGAACAGCGGTCATTTGGGCGCCCATCGCTTTCAAGACGGCATGCAATAAAGTAACCGCCAATATACTGAGAACTTCATGACTTCCGCCTCCCCAGGACAATGACCCACGCGCGCGGCGGCTCGACTACCTATTGACCTCCAATCGGCATTCGTGACTTCCTCTGGCGCGAGACACATCAGAGGCCTGCCATGTACCGCTTCTCCATTATCTTCGCCGCATGTGTATTTGCCACGTCGGTCGTCGCCGCGGACTTTAAACTCTACGAGAACGGCCGCTTCGGCTACGTGATCGACCTTCCATCGGACTTCAAAACGGTTCAGACGCCCGACAACGGCGACGGGATTGGTCTTAACAGCGCTGATGGGACGGCGAAGCTATCGGTCTGGGGTAACTATCTGACGGAAGGCGGCTTCAGCCAGGAGAGTGACCTTCGAAAGAAGTTCGAATCCGAGGAAGGCTGGAAGTTCACCTACGAGAAGCGCGGTGCATCTTGGGCGAGCCTTTCGGGAGCCAAGGGCGACCGGATCATCTACATGCGGCAGATTGCGCTCTGCGATAACGCAATGGGGAACTTCACACTCGAGTACCCCGCCGCGCAGCAAAAGCGGTTCGGGCCACTGGTGGACAGAATGGTGAAGACGCTTAAGGCACCGAAACACTGCGACTGACAGCCGCCGGCTAAGTTAACGCCGAGCGTGCGGCATTGCGCGCCAAAATGTCGGCCAGTTCGTTGCCTTCAGCCCCGGAATGTCCTTGGCACCATGCCACGACCACATGCGGATGCCGCACCAGAAGGTCGTCGAGCTGCTGCCAGATTTCCCTGTCAGGGATCGGGCGGCGTCGCGAATGCGCGTTCGGCGTGATCCGCTTCCAGCCGTTAGCGCGCCAGATGGCCCTCCACCGGCGGCAGCCTTCGACGACGTGAACGGCGTCGGTCCAGAGCGTGACCGACTGTGCCGAGGCCTCGGTGGTGATCCAGACCATTGCGTTCAGAACGGCGAGGACTTCGAACGTATTGTTCGATGTTCCGGCTCCCTTGCCGCAAGCGGCATATAACTGGCGGTCGCCTTCATAAACGACGAACGCCCATCCTCCGGAACTGTGGGCGGCGTCGAAGGAACCATCGGTGTAGGTGTGAAGGGCCGCCTCGGCGGCGTTGCGCTCCTCCTTGAGATCTGATGGAGAGGCAATGAGCGCCTTCAATGTGGCGGAGGCGAATACCATGTCGGCTCCTTGGATAGCCCTTGAATCCATGCCAGATGAATAAGGCGCCATCCAGAGGCCGAAGGATTCGCGGGCGTTTCCGCGCGGGTTTTCAACCGGTTTGTGGCCGGGTAGAACGACATCGTCTCCTCTCCTGCTACATTCGGGCTGATGCACTCGATGAAGGAGACTAGCCCGCCTCGCGCCGGATGCCGGTGCCCGCGCCGGTGCTGATGTCGTACTCGGCCCTGTCGAGACGGACGACGCGCCCCTCGAGCTCTATCTTCACGAAGTAGTCGACATGCTGGTTCGTCGTTAGGATTGAAGCAAAAAGGCACGCTTGAGCATTTGGATCGCTCCGTCGCATAGACGCTCGCCAGGACCGGCGAAACGAGCAAAGGGTTTCGGTTTCGCCTTGTCTTCGTACCTCTCCGTCCCAGTGAAGATCCTTATCGCCGCCAGCGCGGTGAGATGTTGACGACCAACGCAGCGGGCACCACGCTTCGGAGAACAGCACAAGCAGGGGGACGCATGAAGCTCTATCATTACACATCCGTGCACCATCTTTGAGGGGTCGCGAAACACGGTCCGACGGTAGGCGACGTTTCGACCGATATGGACTCTGTGGAGGGCTTCGTAGGCGTCTGGCTCACGACGTCGCCGACTCCAGAGGATCACGGGCTGAGCGGCAGCAGGGTCGATAAGAATGGCTTTCGACTGACCTTGGACGTTCCAGCGGATGGACCTGTACATAGATGGAAGGACTGGGCGCGCGAGAACTCGCTGGAGCTGACTATACATCTGCTAAACACGGCCGACGCGCGGACAAAGACCTCGAAGTAATACGTGCGGCGTGCCATGTGCCCATGAGATGAAGATCTCCACTCCTTAAGGAGTTTCAAAGGGCACTCACTTATAAGTCAGTTGTTTGCGTGCAAGTGGTGGGAATGGATGGCCTGGGCAATACCTGAGAAAACTCTGGTGGGGTTGATGACAACCGCGAGGCTGGACTTCGCGACGATGTATGAGGAGGACGGAGAGCTACCCCCGCTCTTCTTTCGAAACTTGTCAATGCTGTACACGTGGGCCATCAGCCGTGGTCTACTTGTCAAACGGTTGGCGGAGGTGGATTGCTGTGGCGCCTATCGCATAAGCGGACAGTATCGGGGGATCAATACTCCGGCATCTTGGGGCTATGATCAAATTTGGGTTCGGGTCGCCTGCAATCAGTACCGAACAGCACTCCAGACGCAGGCGTTATCTACTTTCAACCTTTCGGGTCGAGACCTCTCTGGAATACATGCGGACCACGTGATAAACCGGGCAAGGCTTAAAGAACATCTGGGTGGCTGGGTGTGCTTATTCCCGGTGCCGGCAAGAGCGAATACCCACTTTGGGAGCGTGGTGGAACGAAAAATGCCACCAGTTCCCGCACATGTGGACCGGATAGACTTGAGCCCACTGGTGGCATTCAAGCTCTTTTGTGGTGTATTCCCTCGATCACCAATCCAACTTGAAGCTGCGATGAAAGATATTCGCGGTCAATGGCACACGCCTTTTCCTCACGTCCACCGCTTTATCGACGCAATGCAGGCTGAAGCGATGCCGTACATGACGTATCGAAAAACCACCGTTCGCAAAAAGCCGAGAGGGTACGTCATGCCCCCGATCTCGCCAACATCTTAGAATAGGAATGGAGTGATGCACCACCTTTGACGCAAAAGGGCGTCTGCCGGTCGAGATACGCTTCAGACCTAAAATCAACCTGTTCTTATGAGCCTATCCATTCCTCGGGTGATTGTGCGTGGATGAACGCGGTACCTATTTGCGATTTCTCGAAGATTGCTCCCCGCAGCCAGCGCATCACGAATTTCTCTACACTGTTCCTCAGTAAGCGCCCGGCGCCTTCCCGGTTGCTTTCCGCGCGCTCTTGCGGACTCGATCCCAGCGATGGTTCGTTCGCGTAGCAAAGATTTCTCAAATTCGGCAATCGATGCAACAATGTGAAACAACAGCTTTCCGGTGGGAGAGGATGTGTCAATGCTTTCAGTAAGAGACTGAAACTCGACACCGCGACGTCGCAGCCGCTCGATGACTGTCACAAGATGGCCGAGGGACCGTCCCAAACGGTCCAATTTCCAGACTATTAGAATGTCCCCCCTCCGCAAAGCCCTAAGCATCTTGTCCAATCCATTGCGCTGCCATTCCGCACCAGAGACACCGCAATCCTCGAAAATTCGACTGCATCCCGCGGCGAGCAGGGCATCCTTTTGCAAATCGAGGTGCTGGTCGACCGTCGACACCCTTGCGTATCCGATCCTCGCCATCGTGCTGTCGAATCCTTCCATGCCAGCCCGCATCCCAAAACGCCTTGACAGAAACGAACGGTTTCGCGGTGCGGCCATTCCGAAATGACGTGAGTTCATTAGACCAACGCTGACAAAGGCTTCTGCATGGATCAAAGCGGTTTCACGCGTCGTGACAAAACCGTTCGTTTCTGTCCTCGGATTGCGGGTTTCTCACCCAACCGGCGTCGAGGCGATGAAGCAACTGGCATCATTCAAGCTGATTTCCCGGCTGATGACGGATGCATGGATCTACAATCCGGCAGGTCACCGGGACGCGACAAGAATCTATGCTCGAATCCTCGAAATGTTGCGGCCGAACATGATGCTGGCAGTTGTCGATACGCGTGCCGACGATCCTTCAGAGTTCATTTTGGACATCATCCACAGGTACAAGGTGCCGACGAAGTTTTTGACGATGCAGCATCTTCAGGAGACCCGGAAACTATCCGACTTTCCTGATCAGCGGCATCTTCGCAGGATCATGATCCCGGCCTACATCAGGGCAACGGCGCACCGCCGTCCTCAGGCTGACCGCATCGCCGCTACTGTCCTCGACATGAACATGGTGTATGACCGCCTGATCCTGCCGCAAAGGAATCCCGAGAGCCGGAGCGAGTGGTGTATCGTGCTGATGGAAGTAAAGTTTGTGCTGCCGACGGTTTCAAAGCCGGTCGCGGCTAACGTCGATCTTGGTATCCTGCAACTGCTCGCCGAAGGAGCGACCATCAGGGAAATCGCCGAGGCTTCGTATCGCTCCGAGCGGACCATCCATCATAGAATCGAGCGTCTGAAAACACGGTTTGGGGCAGAGAACCTTGCGCATCTCGTCGCCATCTCCATATCCGCAGGAACCGTCGACGAACTGCCCTCGGAAGGATAGCCCCAAGACAAGATCGTGAAATCTACAGATCGGTGCTCATGTCCACGTACGAGAGCACGCCGATCTTATGATCGCCCCGGCATCCCGTTTCGGAATGCTTCGCACAAGTGGCGATCTCGGTAGCGCAGCCACCTATCGAAGAATGACGCTTCGAAATAGGCAGAGCACAATGTGGTGAAGGTTTCTTCCTGGGCAGCCTTTTCAACGCGGGCGCCGCGAGCCTGTTCCTGTGCCAGCAGGTCGGCGTGGGTCGACCATGAATTCCAGATCATCGGCGATATGGAACTGAAGACGATGATCGCCGCGATCACCAGCGTAGCGAGAGAAGGGATGCCAACGAGAGCGCCGAGCAGGAGCACGATTCTACGTTTACGGACGTGGGCGTCGAAAATGGCCATCGTTGTCACATCGTCTTCAATTCGCGGCCGTCGAACTTCTGGCCGACGCGGGTCCGTTCTAGTTCCTTCTGGAGCGCGATCGAATCCTTGCGGACACGTTCAATGCTGGTCATGTTGTTGAGGACCAGCAAGGCAACGGGCGGGATAAGAGCCAACCATAGGGCATGACTCAGGCCGATCGTAAAACGAGCCGGTAAGGCGAACATGGCCAGTCCGAGAATGTAGGCGCCTGGTACGGCTTTCGCCATTGTCATCGCATGTGCGACTTTGCCCGCATTCGCAAACGCGAAGTTATTAACGCCGCGGCCAACGCTTTCGCTGGCGATGAGATGAAAGATAGACTGCTTCCACGACCATATCCGTCGAAAATAGAACGTACAGGTGTTGCCGACTTCGATTTCGGGATCGATCTTCTCGTTAGTGGTAACCCGCTCAAATTTCAGAAGCTCACCGCTCGTGTTTTCGACGACCACATAGGCGTAGTGCCAGATGTCGTCGATGACATCCAGGCCGTTGCGGCCCATGAAAGTTCTTCCGTTGATTTCCCGGATCGTGCCGGTGACCTTGATGACGTTCGGGTTGTTCCCGATGGACATGTGCATCTCCCTGTTGTTTCGGGAGACGCTGCCTTATTTCGATTAAAGGATTCGTCATTGAGCTAGGGCACGAGTGCCCGATTTTGGTCAGCGAAGAATGGCATCCAGCCAAGCTCGTTATGGGCCGTCACCAATGCGGCTTCCAATGGTGAGGTTAACTGCGCCTTGCCGCTGTCAAAAACCCTTTGACCTCATAGCGGAGTCGTCTAGGCCCTCGTCATGTCCAGAAAGGCCCCAAGCCTGAAGCTCATCGACCACGCAGCAATCACCACATGCGTCGGGGTGATCGCAAGCATGTCGAGGATAACCCCGTTGAAATGGTCGTCGCCGAAACCATAGCCGTAAATGAAAAGTACTGTGTTCGGCCTGCAGACAGAGGCGGCAAAGTCTCGGAACAGCTCGGCATATAGATAACAGGTCGTTTCGAAATCCTTGGCAGGATTCGGGTAAATCAACACTGTATCGACTGGTACGTTCGGTATGTTGGAATGGGTCCTCAGAGCAGTGGTAGGCCAATGCGGCGGATCGATTTGCGGTCGACGTCATACAGCCAGTCGAGCGACCCGTGCAGCTTCGTAAGCCTGACGACGCCTTCCATAAACCGGCGCGCCCCACGGAATGCAATGGTAGTCGACATCGACACCCGAAGCCCGAAAGACCGAAGTGAGCGCAGCGACGAACCTATCGATTTCTCCAATGCCGCGAAGATCGCACCCTGCCCAAGCAATCGGTCATAGTTCCTGATGGAAACATGAAGCCGCTCCCACGGGGCAGATCGTCAAAAATCAAACAAGCAGAGAATATATGCAGTTCATTTTCTTTATACGCATTAGTTGTTCTTGCAGAATCACTAATTCTATTCTCAATTGTCTCGCACTGACGATGCGAGGATCTTATGCCGCTGGACAATTTGACAATCAATCGCGTTTGCCTGCACGAGGTGTATCAGAGAGCTGATGGCGGAGCAGTTGTGCCTCCGACTTATGGAGCCGGTCTGCTCGTGTTGGATGATCGAGCCTTGCAGGCCTTTCGGAGCAGAGTGAGCGCAGCGTTTCAGAGCTCGTCGCAGTGCATGGAGATGTCAGTCCGGGTGCATGGGCAAGGAAGTGTGCTGGCGAACGGCGTTGACGCCCTTGCTACAAATAACGATCGCTTTGCGCAGCATTCGAGGTTGTTCGCAGATGCCCTCGCCAGCGCACAGACGTCTAGGCAGATGCCAGGCGGTCTGGTCGTCGTTTTCGACGGAACAGTTGGGAATCCGGCAGCGCCATTTTTCGCCGTTATGAAGGCGGAGTTGCATGAGGGATTCGTCAAGACTAACGACCTTCAAGCGCAATTCGTCTCGGATCTATTCCTCAGTCCCAAGACAAAGCTTTATAAGATTGGCATATTCGTCAGCGATGGCGCTCATCCTCGTCCAGCACTACCCGAAGGATGGAGCGCGATCGTTTACGACAGCGCGATGACTGCGTCCCAACGCGACAACGCTGCTACCTATTTCTATAGCGGCTTCTTGGGCCTAGACATACCCGTGAATGCGGCCCAGCAAGTGCGCAAGTTTTTCGAGGAAACCAAGGCTTTCATCCGCGCGGCAGAATTGGCCGAGGAGCGAAGGGTAGATCTTTATAATGGTCTCTACGTTTACTTGAAGCTCGATCAGGGTAATACAATTCAAACGTCCCGTTTCGCAGAAACATATATGGACGAGGACCTCGCGGAAGATTATCTCACACACATGCGACGAGTCAGGTTCCCCGTCGCCGCCGTGGCAAAGGATCTCTCAGAAGTAGCGGGAAGCCTCCGACTTCGAAAATTCAAATTCGCGCGTTCGATCACCCTGAGTGGGCCGCCGGATGCGGTTCGTGACCTGGTAACCGTGCAGGCCATCGAAGGCGAGCAAGGAGCGACTTGGACACAGGTAACGATACGCGGACGGATAGAGGCCCAAGAGTGACGCGGGAGCAAGAAATCCTCGATCGCTGGGAAGCCGAAAAGAAGATCTATCTCGCATGGGGGCGGCTAGTATCCCAGGAGATCCAGTCCCGCCTTACGGATATCGTTGCTCCTCAACCGCCGGAATATTTTCTTCGTATCCCGGCTGTGCCCAGAACCAAGGAAAGCCAGAAGCTGATCGAAAAGGCGTTCTATCGTAATAAAGATTATACCAATCCATATGACGATATAACCGACAAGGTTGGAACCCGATTCGTTGTCTTGCTCGGAAGCGAAATACGGAAGGTCGAGCAGGTCCTTACCTCTGTTGAGCATTGGCAGCATTCAAAAGATCGAGATTTTGAAGAAGAACAAAAAGGGAACCCTTTAAAATTCGATTATGCGGCTGTACATTATGTCGTGCGGCCTGCCGTTGATCTTGAATATGAGGACCTACTGATTCCAGCAGGCACGCCCTGCGAAGTGCAGATCAAGACCATTCTGCAACATGCTTATAGCGAGTTAACGCACGACACCATCTACAAACCCCAAATCGCGGCGACGCCGATCATGCAGCGAGACGCTGCTAAAGCAATGGCTTTACTCGAGGCAACGAACGATTACTTTGAGAAGGTTGCGAAAGATGTGGAAGTCGCGCTATCGAGCGTCCGTCACATGACAACTGATCTGTCATCCGTATATCGCGACGCCTTGGGTATCGATCCTAAGCCATCCGTGCTTGAGGGGCTCCTTCTAGCTGCCTACGAGAAGACGGTTGGGGCAGATTATCGCTCGGAACTGGACTCCCTGTTGGCTGAGAAACCATTCATAGCGGAGCGGATCAAGGACCATATCAAACGCCACAATCCAATATTCAGTCAACCAGCGGTTCTTCTAGTTTATCTTTCTGTGTGGAAATCTCCCAGAAAGGCAAAGACGGCTTGGCCACTGACCCAGGCTGAGATGGAACCGCTTTTGAACGATTTAGGTGAAAGCATCCATTAGCGCGTTCACGATGGCGGCATTAGCTCACTTCCGAACGATACGCCACGCTACCGGCACGACCTTGCCGATCAGCCCAAGGCGAACATTCGCAATGAATCGCCGTTACGGCGAACCTGATACATCATATGATACTACCTCGGACTCGACTTCGTACAATACACTCGCCTAGAGGACGCGACCAACTACATCTTCTCTCAGAGACATCCCAACAAAGTAGGTGCAGAAATGCTCGCTGACGATCGTCCTGTATTCTGGATGCCCTATCTTGTAGGGCGCGTCGTATCGGCTTGATCGAAGCTCTCGGAGCTTCGCCTGATCTCATCGCAGAGTTCAGTAGCTGTAAGTGATTTCACGCGTTCGCGAGAGAACCGGACATTCTGACGAGTTACCTCACTTGCGGACTGTAGGTTGGCATCCTCGACGATTGGGAGCGTTAAAGCGATTACCCTTTCACGGCAACGCAACTGCAAACCGATACAGGCCGCAACGATCGCTTTGACAATGGGATCTGACATCGCCTGCTCCATACTGCGAGAAGCACCGGCCCTGATTTTCAGGGCAATAGAAGCGAAAAAGGCTCCAGCAAGAAGCCCTTCCCATGGCGTTGCCGCCGAACGCGTGTGCCTTACCGTGGTGTACCCACCTCTGAAGGTGCACCGGCAACAGCGACCTTCCGGAAGCATCTTTGTCTGCCGCTGACGAAAAATATAAACCGGTGGGCGCCAATTTCAAACGAGGACATTTTTGCTTTGATCCCGTAGCGCATTGAACATCAGCGCAGGAATGTCGCGCGTTAGGCGGGCATCACAAAATCGAATCCGGCATTCGGCTCCTCGATCCGATTACGCAGCCTCCCAAACCTGGTTGAGTATGCGTGCTGCCAGGGCTGCCTTATCCTGCGGGAGGAAGCGACCATAATGTTTTGCCACCATATCCGCAGTGTCTTGGATGGCATAGCTCGCCTGCTCGTAGGAACCCGTCTGCTTAAGAATGTGAGTCGCCAGCACATCGCGGACATTGTGGGGGCCATGAGGTAGCAACCCCTTGATCGCGCCGCGGCCCGTGTATGGGTTATAGATGCCGTACCGCTGAATAATGAGCCGCCAGGCCTCATAGAAGCTGGTGATATCGTAAGCGGCTTCCGTGCTCGTCGTCTTCACCGTTTTGACAAAGAAGGTGCCTGGATCCGACGCCGTTCGCAACAACACCGCCCGATGGTTTTCGACATAGGCGTCAATGTATTTGTAAAGGTCGAGCAAATCGGGAAGAACCAACCGGAAGGGCTTGTCACCAAAAAACGAGGAATGTGCATTTTTGAATGCAATCGCTGGGATCAAGACTTCCCAGCCTCCATGGCGGTCGCTCCAACGGATTTCGCCGCGCTTCATCTTTTCAAGAATGCGCTCGGAGCGGGGCGCCTGACCACGTGGGCACAGCATCAGTTGACGCAGGTTCTTTTGCCGAAGACCGAGATGCAATCCGAGCCTCAGCATCAAAAAGGAGCGCACTGCTTCGGCGGCTGGGCGCGGGTAGCGCTCCTCATCCGGCATTAGACGAAGGATCTCCTCGGTAATCTTACGATACTCACCGACGGGGCTCGGCGCCTCCAAGACTGGCATGATCGGCTCGAACGGATCACGGTGCACGCGCGCTATGCGCTGGATCTCCTTCACCCGGTGTGACGCGTGCTTATGAAAATCATCACATGCACCCTGCCAGTCGTCCCTCGCATAATCGATTTCGCTTTGCGAGATGAGACCAGCGATCGGCTGGACCCTCTGGAGAAGTTCCGGATGCTGCCGAAGCCAACCGGTATCCTGCTTGGTGATAGCTAATGCAATGCGCAACATATCCACTTCCCAGGTGGTATAGAATCCGCGCCGGCTTTCCCGCCACTGCAGATACCAGTCCCAGATGCCGGGAAACAGAAGCAGGCCGAAGGTCAGTTGGCGAACAGGCACGCCGTACCCACCGACCTCGCCTTGCTTTGAAGCGGCCAGTGCGCCGAACATGAGTCCTAAATGTTCGATCTTCTGAGAAGCGGTATCCTCTGCCCAGATCCCGTTGCGCTGAAACCCAATAGATGTCAGGGCCGACGTCTTGAAACGCACAAGATCTGCCATTTCTATGGCAAGTGCCGGCGGCGCATCGATAACGCCGGATAGAAGATCGGGATCCTCAATCCACCCTTGCTCATCGTCGACCGGTATCGCAATCTTCCCGTCCTGCGGCGCCTGTCCTCCATACGAAACTCCAGGAAAGCGGATTGCGTAACGCTGCTTTACTGCGGCCGCCTGAAATTGCCGATAATCGGTCGATCCACTAATGACCACCCGGCGAACCCATTCGACAATTTCCTCTCGCTTCTGAAACGAGAGCGAATTGAAATCATCCGGCAGGTGCCATGCCATGCGCCGCCGCTCCGCAGGATCGATACCAGAGAGATTAAACCCTGATGCCGAGCGTGATGGATGCGGCAGTTTCGCTTTAAAGTACCCTTCCGGTAACCGATAACGCCGCTCAATGCGACCAAGCACCTCGAAGCTATCGGTGCTCCGGGGCACTCGGCGACCTTCTATCCAGCTTAGAAGGGTCCCTTTGGCCATCGGTTCATCTGGGCCGATGACAGCACGATAGAGCTTCCAATATGTCTCGTCGTGCCGCCGCAGATGTAGTTGAAGCGCTTCTGCGAAATCGGGAGGATCGATCCACTGATCGAACAATGGCGTTGGGAATTCCACGAATGGGCTGTCTGCCGGAGCGGCCCCTCCAAAAGGGGGCTCGACCGTCGGACCTCTCCATACTGCCTGCGTGCGTGCAGTTTGAGATTGGGCCACTCGGAGAGGTTTTCCTTGTGTTGCGGTCTTTCCCTTAGAGTTATGAGCTGGTTTTGTCGGCACTTTGCGCGACGCTACGGCGCTGCTGATCCATCGTGCGATCGCGTCCAAGCCGGGGTCGATGAGCCGCTCATTGGTAGCGAGGAGGCGCATTTCGACCCGGCAGTTATCGGAAATTGATGTCCAATCGGTCTTTTCATTGACGCGCGGTGGAAGCGTGCGGGTCTGGATCAGCATCCGCATATAACCGCGCAGGCGATCGAACTCATCCGCCGTCAAGAACGAGGACAAACGCAGTTGGCAGAACGCATCGATCTTGCGTTGAAGAGCTTTCGGAGAAAAATTATCAGACATTCAATTCACATAGTTATTGTTGCTCGATCCCGAAGTTCAGGGTGAGCGGGCTACACTAATCCGGGAGAGCTCAGCAACGACATGACCATCGGTGTCGATGTACACCGGGGTCATTGAATCCTGTTGAAGACGCTGAACAATGCTTCACCCTGCTCCTTGGAGACGTTCGACAGACCGGATGATAATCTCCTGTCCATCCGCCCCAAGCCGAGCCAGGGTTTCCGACGCGAAGACATCGGGCATTAGGACTGCTAACCCGCTGGCAAGGACATCACGGGCGGAATGACCACCAGCACTGCATCGACGGCTTCGAAACGTGCAGGAGATGCAATGCTCAATCTATCTACTAGACTGCTCTGGCACGACATCATCACTGCAACCGTGCATCTCGTTTGATCTCCATTCGCCGATCGACGACAAGCTCGGCCGCCATTCTCATCAATCTTGCCTTCTCATTGCTGAGCAACTCCTTGGCAGCTCTATATTCTTTGCTGAGGATGCCGCTGATCTCCGCATGAAATTCCATCGTGGGCATGAAGCCCGCTGCAATCCTCTGCTGGTCGGCATGGAATCTCAGGCTTTTGCCCATCCCATAAGAAAGAACCATTTTGCTCGCGATTTGCGTCGCCGTGTCGAGGTCGGACCCGGTTGCGCCCGCGCCTCCGATCGAACGAGAGCCTTGGACGACCTCCTCTGCAGCCATGCCGGCGAGCGCAATGCGGATTCGGGCGAGAAGCGTTGCTTCGGTGGGAAGAACGGTTTCCGTCATCTGATACTGCACCCTTCCGCCTTGCTGGAGGTCGACACGTTCTTCGAGAACGCTGTCCTCCAGCTCCACGACGAGTTCATCGACCAACCTGCTCGCCAGCGCGACGATAGCGTGACCGCATTCGTGCACGGCAATGCGAAGGACCGCAGCTTCCGGAAGCTTTCTCCTCGCGGGAAGACTCGTTCTCAGGTCCTCCAGCGTCACCGCGCTCCCCCTGCTTCGCGCGCTGCGCTTCGCCTTCCGTGCCAGCTTCTGAAGATCGGCTGGCGTCGCAGTGCGAAGGCCGTCAGTGACGCTTCGAACCTGCGAGACATCGACGACCTGTGAGACGTGATGACATAATATCGCGGCCCGTTCCTCGTCGTTGGGAAGATCAAAGTAGAAATGCTCTTCGAAGCGCCCAGATCGAAGTACGGCTGGATCTATGTCCTCCAAGCGGTTGGTCGCCCCTAGGAGAATGACCCCCTCGATATCGACCAGCCCGTCGGTCAGCTCCAGGAAGCAGTTGACGACATTGGACTCATAGTACGCGTTTCGCCCACGGGATCCCCGTCTCCCGATACCATCGATTTCGTCGATGAAAAGGATGGCGCACTTCTTCGAGCGGGCCTCTGTGAAAGACGCCCGCATCGCCTTGAGCATATCGCCCAAGTATCCGTCGCCGCTGGCCTGCCAAGCTGCGACGGACGTCGCGATCAATGGAATCTCGAGTTCGGCCGCGAGCGCCGCGGCGAAGAATGTCTTACCCGTCCCCGGAGCCCCCGAAAGGATTGCACCGTGGTCGACATCCTTCCAGCCCAACGTGCCGGCTTTCCAGTCCCGCAAGTCCCTTCTAAGCTCGGCGACCCAGGTTCGAGCTATAGTGAATCCTGGAAGCCCGCTGAGTCTAGGAATCTTGTTCACGCTTTGCCCCGCATCTACGAGTGGGAAATCGGTCTCCGACAACGATTGACGGCCTGCCAAGGATTCGATTGTGTTCATATCCTGCTGTGCAAGCTTTCGCAGGAGATCGCGCGGAAGCGGAGGAAGTCCCGCGAGCCTGCGCCCCGCTGCAATGTGTCGCGCCGTCGGCGACCGGACATCGATGATCACATCCGCCGCGCGGCGCACATTTGCCGGTACGATATCGAACGAAGTGGTGAGAACAATCAATTGATGATGCACGCCGAGCGTATCGATCCGTTCATCGTTCCGTTGCTTCGACGAAGGCTCGATGACATGAACAAGCCGGCGTGACACGTCCCTTTGGAAGAGAACCCTGCGCTCGCCTGTAATCAGGAGCTCGGCAGCTCGCTCATACCTTCGGATCCACCTCGCCGAGACTATCACGACAAAGATTCCCCGCGTGTCGTGCCTGAATTGGCAGAAGGGTCTCAAGGTCGCCCGGAGGGAGCAAGTGGAAAGAAAGAGGCCGAGATTCCGTTTTAGTTCCTTGAACGCCGCGGCGGTGATCCGATGTTTCATACCCGGCCTCCTCGATCTTCGATCGAATTCAACCTGTACCAGCGGTTCTTCGTTCGCCCGAAAAGCTGTCCATCGCATTCGAGGAAGGCGTATATCTGACTGGTGACAATCCTCTCTCCATCGGGGAGCTTCGGATGGCCAAACACGATGCCTTCCAAACATGATACCTGCCCGACTGAAAGGCTGTATCCTTCGAGCGTCGGCAGCGAGTCTCCCAGATCGCTCGCGCGGAGCGTGCCCATCTCAACGCGCCGAAGATCTCTAAGAAGACTCTCAAGCCGGTCGATTTCCACCGACAGCCGCGAACTCATGATTCGTGATTTCATTTCTTCACCGTGCCCAAAGGATTCGCTTGGCGTCAGATATGACGCCAATGGCGTCTTCTTTGACGCCCTGGGCTTCATTGGTCAAGATCTCTTTTCGCCGATTTGATCGACGTTCTGATCCATGCCAATGAATCCTTATGTTGGTAGTGCCCGCGATCATTCTTAAACTCGCCAGGGAATTCCTCGGGCTGTCCCAGGATGAGGTCGAGGCGCATACTCACGTTTCACGATCGACCATCCAGCGGGTCGAACGAGGACGCGGCGGAGTGCTGAATTCTGCGGTCGAATTGCAGAAATTCTATCAGAACAGCGGCATCGAATTTCTCCCACCGACCAATGCAGCCGGTTGGGGCCTTGTCAACAACAACGCGGTTGGTGACGACTTTCGACTCAACAAGCTCGAGAGCGTGATGGTGCGCAATCGGTCGGTCCGAAAACAGGGCGAGTAATGCGGCCCGCTTGGTTCTGAACACCGCCCGACCGTCTCTGGCCGGACTTTGCGCTCGCCCTTCGCCTCCAGAACTCGCAATTCGAAGTCGCGTTCTCTTGTTTGAAGTCGCGATTTGCTGGGATCAAGACATCACCTACTGCGATTTACGCGATCGATCCAAACGAGACCGATGTTGCTGAAATTCCTAGAAGCTCAGAGAATTATCGATTCGAAAGTCGCAATAAGCTCGAGATAAAGTCGCTTTCTCTAGGTTTCGGAGTTTCATTTGATTGGCGCGGACACCCTCTCCGCTCTCGAACGAAAGTCCGGCAAAGTGCGATCGTTCAATAATCCTAATGACAACTATAAGATCTATTCGTTTGATTGATGAGCAGGCCGGGTTCATACTGTCCTCAATGGTCGCGACCCTTTGAGTATCCAACGCTGAAAGGAACCAGAAAATGACAGCAATCACTTACAGACACACTGGCAGGGCGCGGGGATCGCTTCCGTCCGGTGGTAGCTTGACGTCCTTCTTCTCTCATGTTGCTCATCGCTGGCAGCAATGGCGCTCGCTGCGCGAGCTCGAGTCTCTGTCCGACGACGTACGCAAGGATCTGGGCTGGCCGGCCGCGGATGAAACCAAGAATCCGAAGGCCATTCGATGATCGAACAGGACCGTAAATATCTGAGGCGGCGCTCAACTCCCACGGGTGTCGCCTTTTGAACATTTGCGCATCTTTGCGCGCATTCCGGATTAATCTTGAGAATTAGCCACATATATATTTAGCTTTTCAGGCAAATTGCTTGCCTTTCTCCAGCCTCCCTTCCCCAGCGCCGTATTTTCCTTAGTAAACGCAAATATTCCTTTGCGGCCGCGATTATCTATGCCAATGTCGCTAACAGACCATCCAGCCGCCGTATTTGACGCAAGGAATACAGAATGGTCCTGGAGCATGGATTTTCACGATATGAGCAAGACTCCGATTAAGACGCGTTCCCTGGTTTTCTTCCTCGTTCCACACTTCACCATGCTGCCGTTTTCCGCTGCAGTGGAGACGCTGCGAATAGCCAACCGCATGCTGGGCTACCCCGCCTATACATGGCGGCTTGCCTCGACGGACGGCCAGAAGGTCTATTCTTCCAGCGGCATCGGGCTGGAGGTCAACTCGGCACTCGCCGACGAGCGGCGCTATCTTGGTGGGGAAAACCGGCCAAACATGGTGCTCGTCTGTTCCGGCATCTATGTCGAGGAGTTTAACAACAAATCGGTCAATGCGTGGCTGCGCGAAACCTACAATCGCGGCGTCGCCGTCGGCAGCCTCTGTACGGGCGCACATGTGCTTGCACAGGCAGGTCTGTTGAACGGCAAGCGCTGTGCGATCCACTGGGAAAACCTGCCAGGCTTCTCCGAGACCTTTCCGCAGGCCGAGGTCTATGCCGATCTCTATGAGGTCGACAGCAATCTCTATACCTGCGCAGGCGGTACGGCCTCGCTCGACATGATGCTGAACCTGATCGGCCAGGATTTCGGCGAGAACCTCGTCAATCGCGTCTGCGAGCAGCAGCTGACCGACCGCGTCCGCAGCCCGCACGACCGCCAGCGCCTGCCGCTGCGCGCCCGCCTGGGCGTCCAGAACGCCAAGGTGCTGTCGATCATCGAATTGATGGAAAGCAACCTCGCCGAACCGCTGTCGCTGCTGGAGATCGCCGATGACGCCGGCCTCTCGCGCCGGCAGATCGAACGGCTCTTCCGCCAGGAAATGGGGCGCTCGCCGGCGCGCTACTATCTCGAAATCCGGCTGGATCGCGCGCGGCACCTGCTCGTGCAATCCTCCATGCCGGTCGTGGAAGTGGCCGTTGCCTGCGGCTTCGTATCCGCCTCGCACTTTTCCAAGTGTTATCGCGAACTCTACAACCGCTCGCCGCAGCAGGAGCGCGCCGAGCGCAAGCTGACCATGTCGACTAACCGCACCGGCATCGTCGTCTGAGCAGATCTCAGACCGGAGCAGCCAATAATACGGGCGGCCTATTCGGCCGCCTGTTCGGACATTTTGAAATCGGAATAGACCTGGTTACGGCCGTTGTGCTTGGCCATGTAGAGAAACTGATCGGCAGCATTGAGATAATTATCGAAGGATTCGTAACCGGCGATCTCGGCGACGCCGATGGAAACGGTAACCGACAGCTCCTCGTCGTCGGCATGCACCTTTAGACTGGCCAGGCTGAGACGAACCTCGTCGCACAACGCCGTGGCTGCCCGCGAGTTCATCTCCGTGAAGAGAATGGCGAACTCTTCTCCACCGAGGCGGGATAGCAAGTTTTCGCTTCCTTCGAAGAGAGACTGAAGTCGGCCGGCAACCGCCTTCAACACCTGGTCGCCGATTTCGTGGCCGTAGGTGTCGTTCAAATTCTTGAAATGATCGATATCGAGGATGGCGACCGAACTGGGCCGCTGAGAGCGCAAGCATTCGTTCACGAGCTTCGGGCCGTGATCGTAGAAATAGCGCCGGTTATAGAGACCCGTCAGATAGTCGCTCGCCGCCGCCGCGCGCAGTTGCTTCAACTGGGTCAGCGTCTCGACATTCAGCGCGATGCGACATTGCAACTCTTCCGGGACGAAGGGGCGGTAGATGAAATCGCTAGCGCCAGCTTTCAGGAAGGTCGCGGACAGCAGACGATCGTTCGACGACGAAATGCCGATGATGCGCATCCGATCCGATCCATGGCTATGACGGATTCGGCGGGTCAGTTCATGACCGTTCATATCAGGCATGTTGTAGTCGGTAACGACGACTTCGATGTCATCGAATTGATCGATCATCGCCAGCGCCTCGACGCCCGTGCTGGCTTCGGCAACCTTGTACTGTTGGGCGAGCAGCAGATCCGTCAGCATTTTGCGCGCCGACGGCAGGTCGTCCACAACCAGTACGCGCGTCGCGCGATTGGCAATGGCGCGTTGCACAGCCGAAACGAGGTTGTCGAGCGCAAACTCGCTATCCTTAAGCACATAATCGACAACGCGGCGCACCATGATGCGATTACGCGTCGCTACGTCGAAGGACGCGGTGAAAACAATGGTCGGGATATTGTGGGCGACGGCAACATCCAGTGCCTCGCCATGGGCGGCATCCGGCAGGTTAAGATCGATCACCGCCATGGTGAAACCGCGGTCCTCATTCTCCAGCGCCTCGTTCAGCGCCTTCAATGACGAGCAATGGGTGACGGCAAGGCCGAGCTCGGTTTCAAACCGATGCGACAGCACGGCGGAAAACATGCGCGAATCCTCCACCAGAAGTATCTTCTGGCCGCCATTGCGATGGCCTGTGCCGTCGCCGAGGGATCCCACATGCAGTACCATTTCCCTTAAATTCCTCCCATGCCTTCCGGCACATGAATTTTCAGTCAATCGCAGGTCTGCCAAACCGTCTTCAATGTATCCTGAACAGGATTCGTGAAAAAATTGGAACCACTGATTGCATACATTCACATAAAAATGAATCTTCCTCACATTTTATAGGATTTTTATCGCCCGCTTCGCCTTGTTTCAGGCGGGTTCGGTGACTCGACGTGCCGATTGGATCTGCAGCAACGTATCCAGGTTTTGATTCACGCGGCAGTAGAATTCTTCATCGATGAACGGCCGCAGGATGAAGTCATTGCCGCCAGCCTTGAGGAAACGTGCCGAGAGAAGCCGGTTGTTGGATGACGAAACGCCGATGATGCGCAGCTCATGCGAGCCGGTCGTCGCCCTGATGCGGCGCGTCAGGTCGAAGCCATCCATATCGGGCATATTGTAGTCTGTGATCATGAGGCCGATATCCGAATTGGCCTTCAATAGTTCGAGAGCCTTGGAGCCGCTTTCCGCGACGCTGACCCGGAAATTGTAACGCTTCAGCCGGCTGGACAGCAGCGCACGCGCCGTCGCACTGTCATCGACGATGAGGACGTGATGGCGATGGTTGGTGAGAAAGCGGCAGATCGATTCTGCCAGCATATCGACGGCGAATACATTGTCCTTGAGAATGTAGTCCACCACATCCTTGGCGATCAGTTCGTCGCGCGTGCCTTCCAGGAAGGTTCCCGTGAAGGCGATCGTGGGAATGCTGAGATCGAGCAGATAGGTCAGAGCCTCGCCCTTTTCGGCACCGGGCAGATTCATGTTGGAAATCGCCAGCTTGATCGGTTCCGATGACTTGTCATAGGCGAGCTGCAATTCATCGAAATTGCGGCAGATTTCGACATCGATGTCCAGAAGCTCCCTCATCCGGGCACGGATCATCGAATTGAAGAGATTGGAATCTTCCACAAGAAGAATGCGCGACCCAGCAAGCGACGCACCGGAATACTGCATTCCCGAAACACCTAGAAATGACATAGTAAAAAACCCGTTTTGAAAATTGCCCCTCTATAGTTTTTCTAAAACAAAAGCCTTTGAATATTTGTTAAGTCGACTGGTTTCTCGAAAATGAACAAAAAGGGCATCCGAAGCGCGCCCGTTGCCAAGCACGCACGCCGCCGCCGAGCCCGGGGAACCAAGCCGGCATCGGCGGTCCTATGAAATCCTCAGACCGGATGCGAGGAGGCGCCATGCGGGGCTCACAGCGTCTCCCTCGCTGGTCCGCGTCACTCAGCTGCCGTTCTGCCGCGTCGGCGCCCTGTGCTCTTTGCGCCAGGCGCACTTTCCTCGGCCGGGGAAGCGAGGCTTTCGATCAGCTCGTCCTCGGTCTCGGGACCGTCAGCTGAATCCGTCAACCGTTTCCCGGCGACATCCGCCCGCTGACCGCGCGCGCCACCGCGAACGATATGCAATTCCTGATGCGGATAGGGAATGGAGATCCCCTCCTCGCGGAACCGCTTCAGGATCTCGATGCGGAGATTGTTGCGGATTTCCATGCCGTCGGAAAGATCCGAGAGATAGAAGCGCATTTCGAAATCGAGCGACGAAGGGCCGAAGCGCAGAAACTCCACATGCGGCTCCGGGTTTCTCAATATCTTCGGAACGCCGCGCACGAGTTCCAGCAGGATCTCCATCACCTTCCGCGGATCGGAATCGAAGCTGACAGAGACCGGAATTTCCGAACGCGCAAGCCTGTTGCGGTGGGTCCAGTTGCCGACCGAAGCATTGATGAGCTCCGAGTTCGGCACAATGATCGACTGCTTGCGGAAGGTCTCGATCTCGGTGGCGCGCACCGAGATGCGCTTGACGATACCTTCCGACGTGCCCGAAACGATCCAGTCGCCGACCTTGAAGGGCCGCTCGACCAGAAGGATCAGGCCGGACACGAAGTTCGACACGATGTTCTGCAGGCCGAAACCAATACCGACCGAAAGGGCGCTGGCGACGAGCGCCAGGCTCGACAAGTTGATACCAGCGGCGGAAATCGAGATGATCGCTGCAACGGCAATGCCAAGATAGCCGATACCCGTCTTCACCGAATTGCGGACGCCGAGATCCACCTGCCCGCGCGCCATAACATTGCTGTCGAGCCAGCGCTGGAACCAGCGCGTCAGCAAATAGCCGCCGGCAAACAACAGAATGCCGACGAAGATGCCGAGCAGCGAGATCGATATGTTGCCGATCCTGATCTCGGTAAACAGCCGGTAGGCGATGAGTTCAAGATCCTGAACGTGGAAGCCCCAGGATAGCAGGATCAGCGGAATGCCGGTCAGAAGAGCGACGGAGTAGGTCGCAAGCCCAGCGACGAGGCCGCATTGATCGAGCGCCACCTCGCCAAGCTTGAGACGGCTTTCCAGAAAGCGGCCGATGATCGTTTCGGCAAAGACACCCTGTTTGGAGACCACCTTGCCGAGCTGGAAGCCGAGATACATCGTCGCGATGACGGCACTCGTCATGATCATCTGCGTTGCCATGAAGCGGGCAAGGCCGACATAGCCGATGAACGAGGTGAAAATCACCAATATGCCGAGAACGCGAAGGATGATCGCCATGCCATGAGGCCAGCGGCGCCCCGGCGCATTGGGATCGCCGTTCTTGGCGAGCATCGGCGAACCGAACGAAGCCGCAATCAAGATCACGCCGATCAGCAAGGCGGCAAAGAAGCTCTTCACCACGGTGACCACGACGGGGGATCCCATCGACTCGCTGATGCGGTCGAAAACATAATCCAACCCGTTGACCACAGCCATCGCCCGCAGACACCAGGTCAGCGAGTACGCCCCCTTGTTCGACAATTTGACGAGGCGCCAATGCGGCCGGAAAGGCGCAAAGACGGCATTGCTCAGGCGCCCGACGAAATAGGCGAGGCCGATGAAGCCAAAGACTGCTGCCAATATTGGCGCGATATCCGGCCGCAACACATTGAAATTCGAAAGGAAGAAAAACGACGTAATGAGAAACGCCGCCAGCGAGATGGTGCGGATCAAGGTGGACCAGAAGGCAACGGAGAGCCGGCTGATATAGGCCGGGTTCTCGATGGCTTCGTCCTGGACGTAGTAGCGGCGAAACAAGCGGTAGCCGCCGGAAAGGAAGAGCAGGGCCGCGCCGGCCGACAGGAGGACAGCGGCCAAAAGCGAGCCAAGCTTGGCCTTCAGAACGAATCCGATCCAACTGGTTACCGCATCGCTGAAGCTGAGGCTCTCGGCAACAAGCGCCGACCCGGCATCCTGAAACGTATTGCCGGAAATTTCGGTGTGCTTCAGCAACGTCTCGGTGAACAGCTTTCGACGTTTATCCACCAACTGCATCGAGACTCGATTGGCCTCTGTGGTCAGATTATCGGCATCAAGCATCAGGGCGCTGATCTGCGCACGCTCGGCATTGAGGCGGTCGCGTTCCTGCGCGACGATGGCCGCTTCCGGCGGCTGGCCCTCCTTGGGCACCGGGCCGAGCTGTGTCAGGCGTGCATCGATCTCGGCATTACGGGGCTTCAACCGCGCCGATATAGCCGTGACGGAACGATTGAGTTCGTCCGCACGTCCGGAAAGCGCCACCAGCGTCTCATCATCGCCGCCCGGCTGCTTTGCGCTGTCGTGTAGGGACGCGTATTCCTTCTTTGCCTTGTTCAGGTCGGCCATGGCAGCATCGATCAGCCCGTTGGCGACCGGCTGAGACTGTTGGTCCGCCTGTTCCGCCGGCTGTGCCTGTGCCGGCTGCTGATCCTGCGCGAATGCATCCGCACCCACCAGCGGAACGGCGGTCGTGGCAACGCTCAGCCCCAACAGCAAAATGGACAGAAGAGGGAAACGGAATTTCAACAGGCGCAAGCAAAGCTCCTCGTCGCAGATTTAGGTCTTGGGCAACGGATGACCAGAATCGCCACAGAAAATGAGAACCGAGTCGTCCTATATTGTGACAGCGAGTTTCATAGTCCCTACGCGTACGGCTTGTAAGACAAAGAAAGGCGACACAAAGGCATTTTCGCCTTTATTAACCCCGGAAACCCCCGCGAAACCGCATATCGTCCATTCCTTTCCGCCAAACTGTGCATCAACCACATCTTCGCCTGGCGGAAATAGGCCGAGGAAGGTTCCTGACAATGGGGGATCTCGCTGCCTACCCTTCAACTATATCGGGATAAAGGCGACCTCGCCGACCGATCCGGTGACGACGCCGATCGGGCACATCTGCTCCTGCTGCGCAGATGCCAGCGGACGCTCAATTTGGAGAAGGTGAAATACACTCGATCCTTTCCCCTTGATGTTCGAGAGGAGGCTACACCGCCTTGCATTGCGGATGGAAGCGCTCCGCCATGCTTTCGGCCGCCGCATAGGCTTGCGTGACGATTTCCGGCACCAGGTCGATATCGGGAAGACTGCCGAGCCCCAGGGGACCGATGGCAAAGAGCGCTCCCGTCGTATGACCGTTCACTTCGAGCGCTCCCGTCGCCTCGACGGCAAGGCCGAGGCCCAGCTCATCCGGCACCGCGAGACCGGCATCGATCAGGCTGCGCAACAACGGTGCATTGAGATTGGGCGCCTGGCATCGACAGTCGATCACGTCGTCAGCGTAAAGCTGCTCTATGTCCTGCCGTCCGGCCGGCCTCAGCACCAGCCCGGTCGGCGTCCGCCGGATGAGATGGCCGCGCCGCAGCAAGGTATTGCCTTCGGCCAACTCCTGCATCAGGCGGACATGGAGCGCCTCGGGCAACCGATTGCGATGGCTGTCATAGAGCGCCCTCAGGTGACGATTGAACTGCTGCTTCTGACTGGCCGGCAAGGAGCGCCACAGGGAGCGAGCATGCCTGCGAAAGCCATTCATGATCGATTGCCAGTTCTGGCCATCGGCCTCTGCGGCTTGGCAGGCGCTTCGAATAAAACGGACGATCCCGCTGAGCTGATCGGGCATTTCGTCAGCCGGGAAGACGGGGTCGGCATTGTTGCGCGTATGGCTTTGCGGCAGGAAACCGCGCCTCGAGACAATCGTGATCTGGCCCATATAGCCATTGTCGCGCATCTGCAGCAGCCGGTCGACGACGCGCAGGCCGCTGCCGAGCAGGATCGTGTGTGGGCGCGAAACCAGCCGGCGTGCGCGCACCGTCGTCGGAATGCTCGCCAGATCGCTGGCCGGCTCATCCTGATCGGTCACACCATAGCCGGTCGCAAGCACCACCATGTCGAAGGGCGCATTGGCCGCGCCGTCACTCTCCACCATAAAGCGTTCGCCGCGAATGCGCCGGAGCCCGAAGACCATCTGGCTGCTGACCTGCACTGTGACGTCCCGTCGGGAAGCGAAGGCCTCCGAGAAGCGCTGGTAGACGTAGTCGCTGAAAATGCTCTTCGGGACGAAGATCTGCAGAAAGCCGGGTATCGCCGCCGGAACAGCGCTGCGAAAGGGCGCATTGCCGGAAAGCCATTGATTGAAATCATCGGGATCGCCGGCGGAGACGGAAAGATCGCGAACGCGGCTGTTCAGAATCTCGCTGCTACGTCCAGAGGCCAGCGCCTGGCCGCCACTGACAGTAGAGTTAGGGTCGAAAAGCTGCAGATAGAAGGGAAAGCGTACCGTCTTCATCAAGGCGATCGCCATCATCATGCCGGAAAAGCCGCGGCCGATTACGGCGATGCGAGGCATCGCATAGGCCCGGCTCGCCGTATTTGCCTTGGCGGAAAAAAATCCCTGAACCGTCATATCAACTCCTGGAGCGAGAGCTGGTCGATCATGCTTTCCCTGGGCTTGCCCAATTTACGGCCTGCAAAACACAGAATTCAGACATCCGGCCGCTGACAGGCAAGGAACTGCGGCACACAGAACGCACAAAACCGCATCGGTTCTCAAAATTCGGCGCATCCGCTTCAGCCAGGGTTTCTATCCCACCCTGAAAGCGATGCGACACGCAGGTCCAACTCCGATCCGAAACCAGATGCCTGCAATCGGCTGCACAGATAACCATAAATCGGAGCATCAGGAGGCAGCGGAATTATTGCTATTGTCTACTTATTTAGTCGTATATGAAAGCGCGAAAATGCGCCGCTAGCAAGTGCTTTCTTGTCAGCCTTGTAATCTGCGCCGGTCAAACAGATGCCGTCATCGCACAAAAGACACCCTGCGACTGCATGCCCCCTTGCGGTCGATGGCCTATTCTGCCGGCAAAGGCAGAGAACAGCTGATAGCCCTCGCGCCAGCGTCCAAAGCCGCTTTCGATGTTGATATGGCCCGCATGTCCGAGATCGTGCAGCTCGCTGCCCCAACAGGCTGCGTAACGCCGAAGCCTGGCAAAATCCATGTAGCGGTCGTCGCGACTGCCGACGACGAGGCTCCTGAATGGCAGCGGATTGGCCGGCATTGCGCCAAAATCGATGACGCCCGGATGCAACCGCTCCGTCCTCTCGAGATCGCAGGGCGCGACAAGGAAGGCACCCTTCACATGCCTTGCCGCGGGCCGATCGGCGAGATGAGCCGCAAGCAGGCATCCGAGACTATGCGCGACCAGCCAGGCGTCCCCCACCCGTTCCAGCTCGCTTTCGAGCGCCTGCAGCCACTCTCCCAGCACCGGTCTCGACCAGGAGGACTGCCGCACGATGGTCGCGGACGCATCGTCGCGCGCCCAATGGCGCTGCCAGTGGCCCTCTGCAGAGCCGTTCAAACCGGGAAGGATCAAGGTCGCGCCCATGGCAATCTCCTGGCTGCAACCGACCGCGCTGCCCGGCGGTGCGCTTACAATTTCTCCATTTGACGCCTATTATGCCGAACGGCGCCGGGCGAATAAGCAAAGAAAATCCATTGTATACTACATCTATAGAAATTAAGATCTTATTGACTTGCCGCGCCTGAAGAACCGACCTGGCATCAGCCGATGGAGTGATGAATGGGGACTGTTTCGCAGTTGCACGAACGCCTCAGACCGCCAGCGCATTCTATTCAAAGCGAAGAGGAAGCGCTCGATATCGCAAGGTCGCTCGCCGCCGGTTTCGCGCTGCAGGCAAGCGATCGCGATATCAATCGCGTGCTGCCCTATGACGAAATCGAAGCCCTCTCCCAATCCGGCCTGCTTGGAATTTCCGTGCCCTCGGAACATGGCGGCATCGACATTTCCAATTCCGTCCTGACCGAGGTCGTCGCCATCCTCGCGGAAGCCGACCCTTCCATCGCACAGATTCCGCAGACGCATTTTCATGTGCTGGAAGCCGTGCGGATCGGCGGCAGCGAGGAGCAGAAGGCCTCCCTCTTTGCCAGAGCCATCATCGGCGACCGCTTCGGTGGCGTCTTTACGAAAATCGGCGTCGGCACAGCCGGTCAAGACGCTCTGCAGGTGACTTTGGATGGGCTAGGCCATCGCCTCAACGGCAGAAGCTTCGATTCCCCTAGCGTGCTGTTTTCCGACTGGATCGCCATATTCGCCGCCACCGACGATAACGGAGCTTTTGTCGCGGTCATTCCTAGAAACACAGAGGGCATCCAGATCATCGACGACTGGGATGGCTTTGGCCAACGCACCTCCGGAAACGGTACGGCCATCCTGCATAACGTCTATCTCAATGCCGATGCGGTGCTCTCGCGGGGTGAAAAGCTGGGGCAACCCACCATCGTCGACGCCGTGGGCCAACTCACCCATGCCGGCATCAATCTCGGCATCGCCCGATCGGCCCTAATGGCGACCATCGACTTTGTCCGCGCAAATCCCCATCCATGGCCCGATGGCGATGGCAAGCGTGCCGCAGACGATCCATTGGTCGTCACCAGAATAGGCGAGATCGCCGTCCGTATCGAAGCGGCCACTGCAATGGTGGAACGCGCCGGCAGCAAGATCGATGCAGCCCAGATCAATCTCACCGAAGATCATGTGATCGATGCGGCACTGTCGGTCGCAGCGGCACAGACCATGACGGCCGAGATCGCCATGGAAACGGCCAATACGCTGTTTGATCTCGCCGGCACCTCGGCGGCACGCATTGGCCTCAATCTGGACCGCCACTGGCGTAACGCCCGCATTCATACGCTGCACGGCCCGGCTCGACAGAAATACAATATCGTCGGCAACTATCATCTCAATGGCATCAAGCCGTCGAGGCGTTGATCGCTCTGTTCTTGAGACGAAGTGTCGGAGGCGTCACGTCAGCCGATATGCGACGCGCGATAATCTTCCCGTTCCTGGATCTCGATCTCCGAGCCTCCGGCGACGAATTGCTCCAGCGTCATGTTGTCGAGAATTTCGGCAATGGCGTCGCGGACCTCCGTCATGGAGCGCCGCACCTGACAGCGCTCCGGATCGGAACAGTCATCGCAGGCCTCATAGGCCGTGCGGCTGGCGCAGCGGATCGGCGCAAGCGGACCGTCCAGCGTGCGGATGACATGGCCGATGCGGATATCCGCCGCCGGGCGAGACAGGGAATAGCCACCGCCCGGTCCCTTCTTGGAGCGAAGCACACCGGCATTGCGCAGTTCGAGCAGGATGGTATCGAGGAACTTTTTCGGAATGTTGTTGCGCTGGGCAATATCATTGATGAACGCTGTTTCGCCCGGCGCCAGACGCGCCAGATCCACCAGCGCCTTCAATCCGTATTTCCCTTTTTTCGTAAGCATCGCTGTCCGCTTCACTGCAAAGTCGATTGTCGGAAACCCGGTTTGCTTCGAGAGAGACTCAACCGGCCTGTCTTGTCATCATGGTTTGCGGAAGTAACCCCGCCACCCCGGACGAACAAGATAGTAACTCACAAATTGTATAGTTTATATGAGTAAATTTAGGCAGATGTATCGCTCAAGCAACGATTTTGCGGTTTTTCTTGGATTTAAGCGGCGCTACTGGCCAATTGTGCCTTGCGACGCTCGTTCACACATTCAGCAATAGCCCCTGCCGTCTGCTCGGCGACGAGAACCGCATGCTCGACCACCTCAGGCAGCCCCATCAGTTCGCCGAAGGTCCCACGCGCCAGCGGCCCGGAAATGAATAGCGATGGCACGACCGTTCCGTTCTCATTGAGCGCTCGCGATTGGATATCGCAGGCAAGCCCGAGCCGCATGGGATCCATGGCAAGGAACCCTGTCTTTGCCAGTGCCTCGATCCAGTCCTGCGATTGCAGAATGCCGCGATGGCCGGGACCTGTGGTAACGACGACGGCGTCGAATTGCCTGTCGATGCTCCGGTCGGACCGACTGAGCCTCAGCCTGCAATCGATAACGCCATCCGTCACCTCAACCGAGGCAACCGAGGCCGCGAGCACTTCGAGCCTGCCGGCATCGATTGCCCGTTCGCTGACCGCCTCGACCTGCGGCGCGACGCGGAAGCGATGCACATCCCAGAAAGGCCGCAGATGGCGAACGACACGGCGACGCTCCTCAAGCGGCAGGGCCAGCCACAAATGCCGCCCTTGCGCCCGCACTTGATCGACGACAGCGTGCCAGCTGCGCCCCGCGCCTTCCGCCTCCCGAATAACAGCGCGTACACGCCGCAACAGCGAGACCGCTGTCTTCGACGGGCTGTCGACGAAATCGCCGAACAACTCCTGCTTGACGCGCGCATGGCCGCGCGAGCGCAAGCCACGCCGGGATATGGCAGTGATCGGCCCCTGGTGCCCCCGCAACTCGAGGGAAGCTATGACGTCAGCCGAGGTCAGGCCATTGCCGACCACTAGCAGGCGATCATCGGCGCGGATGGCCGTCAGCGCATCCGATTTAGTGGGATCCGGAACGAAGCGCGGATGGCCGGCAAGGGTATCCCGCAGCAATTGCGGCGGCAGCGGCGACGGATGGCTGGTGGCGATGATGAGAATATCCGCATCCACGCTCTGCCCTGCCTCTCCCGTAACCGTCCAATAGCGATCCGTCCGCGAGATACGCTCGACGTTCTGCCGGACATGGGTCACGCGACCGTCGCCGACGAACGGACCTATCATGCTGTTGATGTAATTGCCGAAAGCGGCACGGCGCGGAAACAGACTGCCATTGGCGGCAACCGCCGTCTCATCCTCCTCAAGCGCCTGGTGTTCCTGCAGCCAGCGTTGAAAATGCTCGATGTCATCGGGCAGCAAGCTCATCTTGGCTGCCGGTACATTGATCCGATGAGCAGGATCCGACGTATCATAGGCAAGCCCTGCGCCCAGACGCTCGCGTGGCTCGAATATGAAAAGCTGGCCAGGCCGCAATGACTGTCGCTGCAGCAGATGGAAGGCAACAGCCGTTCCGGATACCCCGCCGCCAATAATGGCGATAACGGGCAGATCATGCGCCCGCTGGTCAGAGCCAATGGTCAATAGCCAACTCCTTCCGGACTGATCGGCGTGAAGAGCTTATCGCCCGCCGAGCAATCGCAATTGCCGTATCCGATAAGGATATACTCTATAAATTTTATTGACAATAACATCCGGCGGCGAAACTCAAGCGCCTCGGAATCCACGCCCCGAAACGGGGCCGATAAAGCTTAGGAAACAAGTATTTAATTGTGCCGCGCACAACATTGTTTTGCACCGCAGAATGTAAAAAACTTGGCATACAACGAATAAAAGAACACACTAATGATTGTTCTGATCCGTTTTCTCTCGGGAGGAGAAACATCATGGAACTGCTTCGCCTGCTCACCCCCTTCGACTATACGTTGATGCTGCTTCTGGCCGCCATCTTTGTATTTAGCGTGTTGGAAGGCGGGCATAAAAAGCACTAGGCGCGCCCGCCTGAAGGCGATGCAGCTTGCCGTCACGCGATCGCGTCCTGAATGGAAGCGCCTCGTGTCTTTGCATGAAAGGCTCAGGCGATCGAATTGCCGGCGTGAAGATTTGGAACGCGCCTAGGTCGATTGCAGCTGCGCCATTACCTGATGATGAAGGTAAGCCGCAGCTTCCTTCGCCTCCTGCTGGTGGCTCGTCCAGTCATCTCGTCTTTTCCCCAGATAGGCATCGCGCACATAGGCGAGAGTTTTCGCGGCGAACTCCCCGCGCTCGCCGCCAGCCGCATTTGAGCGAGACTAAGCAGCACATTTCGCTCATCGCCTGGCAAATTCGCAAGCAAGGACGCCCCCGCACTTCGCGCGGCGGACGTGATCGTTGGGAATTCGGGCATTGAAAATGTAGAGGCTGGCCCCAGCAGCGTTACGCTCTTGCCGCGCCTGAGCCAGCGGAAGGATGATTTCAAGGTCGAAAAGAGGTTCGGGAACAGCGCCGGCTTCGAAGCTTGCAGCCTTTCGCTATAGATGAATTCGCTTTGCTGCAAACGCCGGCGCGGAAAGATCGGATTCCCGCAATACCATAAGCTCGATGCAGCCCGGCTAACTGGGACTGACAGGGTGACGCCCGAAAACCCTCAGCAGGCGAGCGCGCAGCCTCTATCATGGAGCGTGCCCATCCAAGAGCCATTGCGAGGCATCGCGTCGCAAGTAGATTATCCAGCCTCTAATGAATTGGCTTTTACTGCCATGTATCATCGCATGAAATAACGCCCCTCTCTTCACGAATCCCACGTATTTCCTTCGCAAGCCTCGCGCAAACGATCCTTGAGAGAATTTTCCTTGTCGGCAAAACGCTGGACAAAAGGAGATATATTCATGGGATACGACTGGGACGGCAGCAAAACACGACGAATACGAAAACTGAAATACGGGATCTCTCTGCTCCTCTTCGCAATATTCCTGGCCGCGCCGACGATGTTCCTGCTGCATCTCCGTTGATGCCGAGGCGCCCTCGCCTGTGGGTCTTATTTGCCTGAGATCGATGCGGGGGACAGAGTACTCCAAACGCAATCCGACCGGAGAGACGGATCGAGACGCTACGCCTGGGCCGTAACGCAAGCGGCACCCGAGCCTTGCTCGCTCATCGCCTTCGGAAGAAGAAGATGATCCCTGCTAGGATTAAAATAGCCGGAATGCCGATAATGCTGAAAAAGAGCGCACATGACTTGGAAACCGCGCCCAAGCCGTCGGCGTCAATCAGCGTCAAATTTCAGCTAAGTGCTTGAAAAGATGGTGGGTGATGTAGGGCTCGAACCTACGACCCGCTGATTAAGAGTCAGCTGCTCTACCAACTGAGCTAATCACCCGTACCGCTTGCTGGCGGCGTGACCGGGCATATAAATAGGATCGGTTTGATTGTCCAGCGGCCAAACGAATTTTCTTTGATTATTTCTCAAAAAAATTTCGGAGGCCGCCGAAAAGCCTTTAAAATCAAAGCTCAAGAATTCCGGAGGCAACACGCACGGCTTGGCCGCCAATGCGGGCATTGGCGATCTGGCCGCCGTCGACATCGAGATGAAGATGAATCAGCGAGGGGCGTCCCATCTCGATTCCCTGCTCGATAATCACGGGATGATGTCCATCCGGCAGTCCGTCGAATTGATTGATCGCTCCGGAGAGCGCCGCCACCGCCGCACCCGTCGCTGGATCCTCGACAATACCCATCCCCACAGGGAACATGCGAGCATGGAACTTGGCGACATGATTGATGCCGCCGCGACAATAGATGAAGGCGGAGGCAAGCGCGCCGTCGACGAAGGGAACCGTCTTTTCCCAAAGCTGCAGATCGAATTCCAGCCGCTCGGCAGCGCCGACATCGTGCACAGGCACGAGAAGGAACGGCACACCGGCGCTCCAGATGGAGGGGACGTGATTCTCGAAACCGATCTCTGTGATCTTCAGGCTGAGCGCATTGGCAATATCGGCCCTGTCGAGCGGCAGCGGGATCTGTTGCGATTTTCTCGGCAGATCGAATTCGGCAAAGCTCGCCTTGCTCTGCCTAAGTTTGATCGCGCAGCGCACCGGCCCGACCCGCTCGTCCAGCACGCAAACGAGATCGAGATCGCCGCCATGGCTGGCATGGGTCTTCTCCGCAAGCGCGATCGCCGTGCCGACGGTTGGATGCCCGGCAAAGGGCAGTTCGCGGCCGGGCGTGAATATGCGCAGGCTGGCAGTGTGCGCCTGATTCTGCGGCGGCAGCACGAACACCGTCTCAGAGAGATTCATCTCCCTGGCGATCGCCTGCATCGCCTCGTCGCTCAAGCCCTCGGCATCGAAGATGATCGCGAGAGGATTGCCCGCCAGCTTGCTGTCGGTGAACACATCATAGACACTGTAGCTGCGCGCCAATCCCGCCTCCATTCACGCTTCCACATTTGATTATTCATAACGGCAAGCGACTCCAGCGCAAGCCCAAGCTATTTCCCTCTTCCGAAGAACCAGGCGAGGATAGGCAGCATCGCCACGCTGTAGTGATGCGCCGCCGGATCGGCCGAGCGAATGGCGACCGCTCCATCGACCTCGTCTTCTTCGGAAACCAGCATATGCTCTTCGATCCTGCGCAGCATATCCTCAGCTGTCCAGGGGAAGTGAAAAACGCGAAAAAGAGTGACCGAACGGTTCACATGCGTGCCGTAATAGCCAGGCTCGACGACCGCATCGTTGAGATCGAGGCCGGTCTCCTCCAAAACCTCGCGGCGCATATTGCCCTCGACATCGCAATACCCGTCCACGACGTCGCTTTCATCCATCGATCCGGCGGCGCAATAGACCTGGCCAGGATTGGCCGTATGCGGCGCCATGCGGATTGCGATCAGCGCTCCATCGGAGGAAATCGCCACAGCAAAGGCAAAGAGGTGAAAGCCACCCGCCGCTCTTTGCTTGCGCCACCAGAGAAAGGTGGAAAATGGCGCCAGATAGGCTTCTGCCCTCACCACGCCATCGCTGATCGACACTCGATGCTGGAACACCATACGACCATCATAAAGCGACGGATTGGCGGCAACTTCCTTTGCCCAATTCTCTCGCACCGCTTCCAACTCGTGCTGATGGAAAGGATGTTCGCCGGGCAACACGGCAAGATCCATCCGAGAAACGGGAAAGACACTGCCTTCCGGCGGCCAGCCGGCCAAGTCGTTCTGTTCTGAAATGGTCATATCAGGTCCAATGTCATGACGACGGGGCAATGGTCGGAGGCTTTTGGCCTGTCCCAGCCGACGCGCGGATAGCGCTCCACCTCCTGCCCCGGTGGAAATATTGTTCGAAAAGGCTGACCCGAACGGACAATGTCGGGCGCGCGCGTTGCATTGGCGCGCGCCAGAGCCGGTGACAGCCAGATATAGTCGAGCTGGCAGAGCCGCTGCTCCTGCGGTCCGCGGGCGTGATAGAGCGTCCAACGGTCGAGCTCTTCCCGGCGGCTCACGATATTTTCAGCAAAGCCATCATGGCTGAAAACATCGAGCGCGCTCTCCTTTTCTTCCATGCGCGGCTCGAAACGATAGCCGGTGCGGCGCGTGCCAATGACGTCGATCCACTCCTGATAGTCGTTCATGTCGCCGCAGATGGCAAAATTCTTCGTCGCCGTATGACCTGCGCCGAAACGATCTTCCATGATGCGGCGAACGGCCAAGGTCTCTGCGCGGCGGATCGGCATGGTCGCATGACGCCCATCCACGCCTTCGCGCGCCGGCCCCATCGATTTCAGATGAACCACATAGAGCGAGAACGGCACACCGCCAATATGAAGATGCAGTTCCAGGCAATCGCGCTTGAAGATTTTGTCTTCCGCATGAAGGCCGAGCTCAGCGAGTTCATCGTTGAAAAGGCCGAAATCGCCGTAGGTCACCATGGCGTGACTTTTGATGTCGTTGAGCACGATCGGCTGGCCATCGCGCGTTTCCTCGCGCATCATCACGGCGACATCGATGCCGCGGCTGTCATTACCCTCGATCAAATATTTCTGGCGATAGCCATTGCCGACCATGCGGTAGAGATAGCCATATTCGAAGGCCTGCAGCGCCGCCATGTTGTCGACTTCCTGCAAGCAGATGATGTCGGCATCCGCATCCGCAATCGCCAGCGCCGTCATCTGCCTGGTGTCATCGGTCGCGGCGACCACGCGCGCCGCTTCCAGTTGCTGATAGACCTCCTCGTTGCGAACATCGAAGAGCTGCAGCACGCGATCCTGACGCAGCTGATTGCGAAAACCGGTGTAATCGAAACGGGTCAGAAGGTTTTCGACATTGAATGTCGCAAGGCGCAGGGACATGAAGCATTCCAGTTTGCAAGAAGAGTGTGAGCCGGCTTACTATACTCGCATCAGCCGGCCTTGGCGGTAACGGTCGATTTGAACTTGCCCATCAGATACGGACCGGAAAGAACCGGAGCATATTTCGGCTCTTTACCCGGCGTCAGACATGAGGGCAGGCAGGCGATCTCGGCAAACCAGTTCGGCTGATGGAAGAAAGCAAGGGATTGCCGGCGCTGCATGCCACCCTCTTCCGGCGGCGGATTGACGACGCGGTGGACGGTCGAAACCCAGCGATCATTGGTCCACAGCGCCATCAGGTCGCCGATGTTGATGACGAAGGCCCCGTCGACCGGCGGCACCGGCGTCCAGTTCCCGTCCGGGGCAATGATTTCGAGCCCTTTCGAACCGGGCTGTGGCAACAGGATGGTCAGGCTGCCGTAATCGGTGTGCGCCCCGGCGCGAAGCTGGCCCGGCTGCGGCGGCACATGCTGCTCCGGATAATTCAGCGCCCTCAGTGCGCTGATCGGCGCATCGACATAGGAATCGAAGAAGTGCTCATCGAGACCAAGCGCCGTTGCAAACACGCGCATGATGCGCGCCGCCAGATCCTCCATCGCCCCGTAATAGGCCTTCCATGCCTCAACGAACCCTTCGGGTCCTTCCGGCCAGATGGTGGCGGCATAGCAGAAGCCGAGCGCTTCCGGATCGCCCATGCCTTCGGGAACGGAAAGCGGGCCGCCATTGAAGCTTTCCTTCAGATCCGGCGGCGTATCGACATTGCGCGATTTCGCCAGTGCTTCGGTTCCCGGCCCGAGATAGCCGTAGGGATAACCGGGATAGAGCGTTTTGGCTTGCTGCTTCACCTCGGCCGGCAGGTCGAAGAATGTCTGCGTCTTCTTCCAAACCTGGCCGATAACGGCATCGGCGACGCCGTGATTGGCAATTGCCAGAAAGCCGGTCGAGCGGCATATCCGATCCACCTCCGCGCCGAGCCGCTTTTTCTCGTCATGATCGGCCGCTTCGAAGGCACCGAGATCGAAAATCGGAAAGCTATGATCGGACATGCGCGACTCCCATTCGTGACGTCGAGCAAATCAAGCATAGGCGGCGGCGGGGAACAACCATCTTGTCCCCTTGCTCGATCAAAGCCGCCATGCCGAGCGGATGGCGACCGGATAATCGTCGCCCGCCGTGACTGGCTCGCGGCTATAGGCGCGCAGCACCTGTCCGTCCGGCATCGACAACCTCACCGCATAACGCTCGCCCTCATAGAGAACGGAATCGACCCGGCAGGAAATACCTTCCGCATCGGCAACCACGTCCTCCGGGCGCACGAGGATATCTGCACTCTCCGAGCCGCCCGCACGGTTGCCCCACAGGCCTCGGAAGGACCGCCAATCGATGCGGCGTGTTCCGCCATCAGGGAAGCCAAGCGACAGAATGGCACCCTGCCCGACAAGGCCACCGACCATCTTGCCTTCTGGGCGCGCATAGATTTCCGCCGGCGGCGCCACCTGCAACAGCCGCCCCTCGGACATGACGGCGACATCGGTGGCGAGCGCCATCGCCTCGCTCTGATCATGCGTCACGTAGATCATGGTGGCACCCGAGCGCTGATGGAACTCCCGGAAAGTTTCCTCCATCTCCTTCTTCAGATGACGGTCGAGGTTGGCGAGCGGCTCGTCGAGCAGCACGACATCGGGCGATGTCACCAGGCAGCGCGCTAGCGCCACGCGCTGGCGCTGGCCGCCGGAGAGGTCGGCGGGCCGACGCTCCGAATAGTCGGCCAAACGCACGGTCGCCAACGCCTCGCGCACCTTTTCGCGGTAGCGTTCGCCGGAAATGCCGCGCACCTTCAGCGGATAGCCGACATTGTCTGTCACGTTCATGTGCGGCCAGAGCGCGTAGGACTGGAACACCATCGCCATGTTGCGCCGCTCTGGCGGCAGCATGTTCCCCGCATCCGCCAACAATCGCTCGCCGAGATGGATGGAGCCATCGGTCGGCTGCTCGAAGCCGGCGATCATCCTGAGAACCGTCGTCTTGCCGCAGCCGGAGGGACCAAGCAGTGCCAGGAAGCCCCCCTCACGCACGTCGAGCGACAAGGCATTCACGGCAGCGCGTCCGCCTGTGCCGAAATCCTTGCTGATGTGATTGAGGATCAGCTTCGCCAAGGCACAACTCCCTTCGGCAGGCGCCTGGCTATGATTTCCAGAAGCACCATCATGACAACGACCATGGCGATGACGATGACCGACATGGCGGAGGCAAGATCGGCGCTGCCGCCATCGTCGAGATTGTAGATGATGACGCCGAGCGTCTGCGTGCCGGCCGACCAGAGCAAAGCCGAAACGGTCAACTCGTTGCAGGCGATGAGGAAGACGAGGATCACCGAGGCACCGGCCGCCGGCGCAATCAGCGGCACGATGATGTCTGTAAGACGACGGAAGAACCCGGCGCCCGAGAGACGCGCGGCCTCCTCCAGCGCCGGATCGAGCTGCAGGAAGGCGCTCATGACCGGCTTCAGGCTGACGGCGAAATAGGCGGAGAAATAGGCAAGCAGGATGATCCAGATCGTCCCGTAAAGCGTGACATTGAGGATCGGCAGAGGTGCAGCAAACACCAGAATGAAGCAGACGGCGATGATGATGCCCGGAAGCGCATAGGGGATCTCGATCATGCCGCTGACGATGCGGCTCAGCATGTCCTTGCGCCGCGTCAGCGCATAGGCCGCAAGCACTGTCACCAGCAGGAGACCGAGTGATGTCATGCCCGCCAGGAACAGCGAATTGGAAAAGGCGGTTCGTGTGACCGTTTGCCGAAACAGGATCTCCGTGAACGCGTTAAGCGATGCTGTCTTCAAAGTCAGCGGCACGCCATAGGTCGGCACCAGCGCGCCAGCGACCAGCGCCAGAAACGGCGCGACGAGCATGACGAACAGGATGGCGCAAAGCATCGGCATCGCAAGATAGCGCCATCGGCCAAGCGAAAAGGCAGCCGCTGCACCGGAAATGCCGATGACGCGATAGTCGCGCCCCTTCAAGGCCCTGCCCTGTACCGCAAGCCCTGCAACCGCAATAACGGCGATCATCGCCGACAACACGGCAATATCGCCGAATGTCCGCGGGCCGAAATTGGAGAATTTCGTGAAGATCAAGGTCGACAGCGTATAGATCGAGGCGGGGATGCCGAGGATCGCGGGAATGCCGAAATTGCCGATAGAGGAGACGAAGGCAATTGCAGCCCCGGCGATGATACCGGGCAGTGACAAGGGCAGGATGATATCGCGGAAGACACGCAGTCCGGATGCGCCCGAGAGCCTCGCGGCCTCGACGCCATCGCGCGGCAGCGCCATCAAACCGGCACGCAGAGCCAGATAGACCAGCGGCGCATGCTGGACGCCATAGAGAAGCGCAATACCGCCGACCGAATAGAGCGGCTGCGGCGAGCCGAGCGGCGGCGCGATATGCAGCGCTTTCAGCAACGGGCTCGATGGTCCGGACATCTGCACCCAGGCGAGTGCCGTCACCTGCGGCGGGATCATCATCGGCAGCACAAAGAGGAAGCCGAGGAGCCCCCTGCCCGAAAGATCGGTCAGAGTCAGCAGGAATGCAAAGAGGCAACCAAGAACAACAGAAACGATGGTGCCAAGCACGGCCGTCTCCATCGTATACCAGGCCGAGCGCCAGAGCGCAGGGTCGCTGATGAGTTCATAGGTGCCGCCCTTGAGCAGCGCCTCGATACCGACAAACGCCAGCCGCGCCAGCGGCAGGACGCTGAGCAGCAGCACGACGGCGACAACAAAAGGAAACAGCCAGGCCGGCTGGCTGTTTCCCCTACGCACATATCCGTACATCTAAAATCCGGCCCGGATTACTTCGACTTGAAGTAGGTGGAGAAGGTCTTCAGGTCCTGATCCGTATTCTTGAGAGCATCGGCGGCATTCAACGGCAAAAGCTTGATGCTGTCACGTGCCGGAAAACCTTCCGGCAGCGGCGTGCCGTTGCGGGCCGGGATATAGCCAAGCTTCAGGAAGCCTTCCTGGCCCTTTTCGGACAGGACGTAATCGACGAACTTCTTGGCGGCATAGGCGTGCTGCGTACTGGCGAGAATGCCGACCGGCTCGGTGACGGCCGAAACGCCTTCCTTCGGGAAGACGAATTCCAGCGGAGCGCCCTTGGCCTTTTCGCGGATCGGCATGTAGTCGACGATCATGCCATAGGCCTTCTCGCCGGATGCGACGGCCTTGAGCACGGCGCCATTGCCGCCCGAAGCGATCGCGCCGTTCTCGGCAAGGTTCTTGTAGTAGTCCCAGCCGAGGCTGCTGACGCCGGCGAGCGTCTGTGCGTGAATGAGAGCAGCGCCCGAAGCAAGCGGGCTCGGCATTGCGACGAGGCCCTGGGCTTCCGGCTTCACCAGATCCTGCCAGCTTGCCGGCTTCAGCGACGCGGCAGTATTATAGACGATGCCGGTGGTGATCAGCTTGGTGGAATAGTAATAGCCATCGGCGTCATAGAGCGACGCATCGTAATTCGCGGCTTCCGGCGACTTGTAGGCCAGGAGCTTGCCGGCTTCTTTCAGGCGCTCGAGGGTCACCGTATCGGCGATCAGCAGAACGTCGGCAGCAGGCGCGCCGGCCTGCATTTCCGCCTGCAGCTTGGCGATGATCTGCGGCGTGCCATCGCGAACCCAATCGACCTTGATGCCGGGATTGGCAGCCATGAAGCCATCGACGGTCGCCTGCGCATCGGCATTCGGCTGACTGGTGTAGAGGACGAGATCGGCGGCGTTGGCAGCACCGGAGAAAAGAGCGATGGCCAAGAGGCCGGCAAAAGCGGAAACAAAGGTCTTCATGAAACGTCCTCGGCTGGGTTGTAGAAGGTTGTCTAGACGCGCGGCTTAACATGATTGTGACAGTTGAATTTGAATAGATTGTCGTTCGTATGATGATTGAATCTTGACCATCGCCGCTTCGCGCTATTTTCTGACGCACGTATTTCAGATGGGATCGAGGAGGACAGATCTATGGAATATCGCCTGCTTGGCCGCTCCGGCCTCAAAGTTTCCACCATCACCATGGGCACCATGACCTTCGGCGGAGTCGGCTGGGCCAAGACCGTTGGCGATCTCGGCATCAAGGAAGCGAAGAAGCTGGTGGACATGTGCGTGGATGCCGGCGTCAACCTGCTCGATACCGCCGACGTCTATTCGCAAGGTGCCTCAGAGGAAATCCTCGGCGAGATCATCGGCGGCCCGCGCAAGAACGGCGTGCTCATCGCCACTAAGGCTCGCTTCTCGATGGGTCCCGGAGTGAACGATACCGGATCTTCCCGCCAGCATCTCATCCAGGCGTGCGAAGCCAGCCTGAAGCGCATGAAGACCGACGTGATCGACCTCTATCAGCTGCATGAGTGGGACGGGCAGACGCCGCTCGAAGAGACGATGGAAGCGCTCGACACCTTGGTTCGCCAGGGCAAGGTCCGCTACATCGGCTGCTCGAACTTTTCCGGCTGGCACATCATGAAGGCACTCGGCGTCAGCGAGCGCGACGGGCGCGAACGCTTCGTCAGCCAGCAGATTCACTACACGCTGGAAGCCCGCGACGCCGAGAACGAACTGGTGCCTGTTAGCATCGACCAGGGCCTCGGCATCCTCGTCTGGAGCCCGATTGCCGGCGGCCTGCTGTCTGGCAAGCATCGCCGCAATCAGGCAACGCCGGAAGGCACGCGCCAGTTCGCCGGCTGGACGGAACCGCCGATCCGCGACGAAAATCGGCTGTGGAATATCGTCGATACGCTGGTGGAGATCGCCGACGGCCGCGACGTCTCGGCAGCCCAAGTTGCGCTCGCCTGGCTTATCGGCCGTAAGGGCGTGACCTCGGTCATCATCGGCGGCCGCACCAAAGCCCAGTTCAAGGACAATCTCGCCAGTGCCGAACTGAAGCTGACGGACGAGGAGCGCAAGCGTCTTGACGATGTCAGCCTATCGCCGCTGATGTACCCCTATTGGCACCAGGGCAACACCGCCAGCGACCGGTTGAGCGAGGCCGACCTTTCGCTGATCGGCCCGCATCTGGCAAAGTAAGAAACTCCTTCTCCCCCTCGGGGAGAAGGTGCCCAAAGGGCGGATGAGGGGGTGGCGTGGCACTTTCAGTGTCCACCACAACGGTGCAACGCCCCCTCAACCAGCGCCCCTTCGACAAGCTCAGGAGCGCATCCTTCTCCCCGCCGGGGAGAAGGTAAATCAGGCCGCCAACGCCCCGATCTCTCTGGCAATCAACTTGCCGAGCCGTGAGATGCCCTCTTCGATCATCTCGTCATTGGCGCAGGAGAAGCTGACACGGAATGTGTTTGCGCCGGTGCCGTCGGCAAAGAAGGCCTGACCGGGAACGAAGGCAACCTTCGCCGTTTCCAGAGACCGTGCCAGCAGCTTCGCCCCATCCATGCCCTTCGGCAGGGTGATCCACACGAACATGCCACCCTGAGGTTTCGTCCAGCTTACGCCGTCCGGCATGTATTTGGCGAGCGCCGCCAGCATACAGTCGCGACGGTGGCTGTAGGTCTTGCGAACCTTGGCAACCTGCGCATCAAAACCGCGTTCGGCAACCTGATGGATGGCGATCTGGTTGATGGTCGAGGAATGGAGATCCGCCGCCTGCTTCATCAGCACCAGTTTGCGAATGACGGGCGCATTGGCAACGACGAAGCCGACACGAAGTCCCGGCGCCAAGGTCTTGGAAAAGCTGCCGCAATAGATCGTGCGCGTGTCGTTGATATTGCCCTTGCGCGCGATTTCCAGCGCTAGGATCGGCGCGACCGGCTCGCCGTCATAGCGCAGCGACTGATAGGCGGCATCTTCGATGACGGCGATATCCAGTTCCTCGGCAAGATCGAGCAGCTTTTCGCGGCCGGCCAGATCGACGGTCTCGCCCGTCGGGTTGGCGAAATCTGCCGAGAGATAGGCAAACTTCACCCGCCCGCCAGCCTTCGTGGCAGCGGCGCTATAAGAATCCGGCGTGCGGTTGCCATTCGGCGTCAGTTGATCATAGGTCGGCTCATAGGCGTTGAAAGCCTGCAGCGCGCCGAGATAGGTCGGCGCCGTAACCAGCGCGGTATCCTTCGGTGACAGAAAGAGCTTGCCGAGATAATCGAGACCCTGCTGCGAACCGGAAACGATGAAGACGTTTTCAAGCTCGCAGGGGATGCCGAGGGCCGCCATCTGTCCAACCAGCCATTCGCGCAGCGGCTTGTAGCCCTCGCTGACCGAATATTGCAGCGCTGCATTCACCGTCGGGCCTGAAAAGATATCGGCATAGGCCTGCTTGAACTCCGCATCCGGAAACAATGCAGGATCGGGAATGCCACCGGCAAACGAGATGATATCAGGCCGCTCCAGCAGCTTCAGCAATTCGCGGATTTCAGAGGCGCGCATACGGCTCGAGCGCGTCGCAAAGATATTTTCCCAATCCAACATGGGGCTTCCTCGTAATTTTTGGTCTTTCCAGCACAAAATCACGCAACAAAAGATAAGTCAACAATGCTGACCTAATTTGTTTGTGAGGGTGACAAGGAAAAGGGATTGCTCAGCAGAAGGACGTCGTTCAAGCAACATGCACGTCGATTTGAACCCCTCTCGAAAGACCTATACACCCAACTGCCGAAGTGTTATTCTTACATTCTGTCAATCGATAGGAAAAACGTAAGAATGGCGACCGCAACCCTCTCATCGAAATTTCAGATATCGATTCCAAAAGAAGTGCGCGATCAACAACACTGGAGCGCGGGCCAGGAATTCGTCTTCATTCCAAAAGGCAAAGGCGTGCTCCTTATGCCTGTTCCGACGTTGGAAGATCTCAGGGGGATGGCGCGTGGCGCAAATCCAGAGAACTACCGCGATCGGGACGACCGCTTTTAATGCGCGTCGTCGATAGTTCCGCGTGGATCGAGTGGATTCTTGATAGCACTGTCGGACGGCAACTGTGCGATCAAATTCCCGAACCCGAAAGCTGCATCGTTCCGACGATAGTTCAGCTTGAACTTTCCAAATGGCTTCTTCGAGAACAAGGCGAAGACGCCCTGAACAACTTCATTGCCTATACGACGCTATGCGACGTCATATCGTTGGACACAACAATCGCTCGCCGCGCCGCTGAGATCTCCGTGCAACACAAACTTGCCACTGCCGATGCGATCATCTATGCGACCGCCCTTCAGTACAAGGCTGACGTTCTGACCTGCGATGCACATTTCAACGGGCTGGAAAGCGTAATCTATCACCCGAAGGCAATAGATTGACATGACAAACAACGATCCCACCTCTTCCTTCTACGACGAAAACGCTACCATCTATGCGGCACGCGAACGCAACCTGCCGCAAAGCCGGCTTGATGAATTCCTGGCTGCTCTTCCAGCAGGTGCCTCCATTCTCGAACTTGGCTGCGGCGCAGGACAGGACGCGGTATATTTGATCTCGCGCGGCTTCGACGTGACCCCGACCGATGGCTCTACCGAGCTTGCCAAACAGGCGGAAGCTCTGATCGGTAGGCCCGTCCGGATCATGAGGTTCGAGACGCTGGACGCCGGCGCTGCTTTTGACGGCATATGGGCGGAGGCTAGCCTCCTTCATGTACCTCGCTCCAACCTCCCAAATGTCTTCGATCGGATTCGACGGGCGTTGAAGGACGGCGGCATCTTCCATGGCAGTTTCAAGGCCGGAGATGCGGAAGGGCACGATACCCTCGGCCGCTACTATAATTATCCCTCGGCCGAATGGCTGATGGCCCTTCTCAGCGAAGGCGGATGGAAAGACATCGCCATGACCGAAGCTGACGGCGGGGGCTTTGACGGCAAGCCGACGAAATGGCTCTACGTCTCAGCCAAAAAATAGAAAGGCCGGAGCTTTCGCCCCGGCCCTCTATTCCGGCAGTGCCGAAAGCTTAGTTGACGGCCTTGTCGACCAGCTTGTTCTTGCCGATCCAGGGCATCATGCCGCGCAGCTTGGCGCCAACTTCTTCGATCTGGTGGCTGTCGTTCAGGCGGCGGATGCCCTTGAAGCGGGCAGCGCCGGAACGGTATTCCTGCATCCAGTCCGAGGTGAACTTGCCGGTCTGGATGTCCTTGAGGACGCGCTTCATCTCAGCCTTGGTTTCTTCGGTGATGATGCGCGGACCGGTGACGTATTCGCCCCACTCTGCGGTGTTCGAGATCGAGTAGTTCATGTTGGCGATGCCGCCTTCATAGATCAGGTCGACGATCAGCTTCACTTCGTGCAGGCACTCGAAATAGGCCATTTCCGGAGCGTAACCGGCTTCGACCAGGGTTTCGAAACCAGCACGGATGAGCTCGACGAGACCGCCGCAAAGAACGACCTGTTCGCCGAAGAGGTCGGTTTCGCACTCTTCGCGGAAATTGGTTTCGATGATGCCCGAACGGCCGCCGCCAACGCCGCAGGCGTAGGAGAGAGCGAGTTCAAGCGCGTTGCCGGAAGCGTTCTGGTGAACGGCAACGAGGCAGGGAACGCCGCCGCCCTTCTGGTATTCGCCGCGAACCGTGTGGCCCGGGCCCTTCGGGGCGATCATGACAACGTCGACCGACGCCTTCGGCTCGATGAGGCCGAAGTGAACGTTGAGGCCGTGAGCAAAAGCGATGGCAGCGCCGTCGCGGATGTTCGGAGCGATGTCGGCCTTGTAGATGTCGGCCTGCAGTTCGTCCGGGGTCGCCATCATCATCAGGTCGGCCCAGGCGGCAGCTTCGGCAACCGTCATAACCTTGAAGCCATCGGCTTCTGCCTTCTTGACAGTCGGCGAGCCTGCCTTAAGCGCGATCGCAACGTTCTGTGCGCCGCTGTCCTTCAGGTTCAGCGCGTGAGCGCGGCCCTGGGAACCGTAGCCGATAACGGCGACCTTCTTCGACTTGATGAGATTGAGATCGGCATCACGATCGTAATAGACGCGCATTGTTTGTCCTTCCCTTTGCTTGTCTGGTGTAAACTTGGATTTGCTCAGACGGTCGCCGCTGCTTCCGCCAAAACCTTTTCCGTGCCGTAAAGCTTGAGGAAGGCGGTAACAGCCTTCTCCGCCTGACGGCTGGAATCCTTCAAACCGGGTTCACCGAGCAGCATGCGGACATGCAGATCGGAAACGATGAGCCCGTAAAACGTGTGATAAGCCTCGTCGGCATCCATGAAGCGGAGCAACCCTGCCCGCTTGCCGGCATCGATCAGGCCGCTGGCACGGCGGTCGATCTGTCGGCGGCCGCGCTCCAGCAAGAGCTTGCCGAGCTTGGAGCCGTCGCGGTTCGACTGGCCGATCGCCAGACGGTTCAGCGCGAGCGAGACGTCGCCCGCCAGAACTTCCAGCAGATCGCGCGCGAAGACGACGAGATGATCATGCAGGCTCGATACCGTCAGCCGTTCGCCGTTGCGCTCGAAGGTGCGCACCTTGCTCGCCTGATATGCGATCATCGCCGATAGCAGACCGTCGCGGTCGCCGAACCACTTGTAAAGGCTTTCCTTGGAGCAATTGGCAGCGCGCGCGACACCCGAAGTCGTCAGCGCCTTTTCGCCGCCGTCGACGAGCAGACGCAGCGCCTGTTCCAGAACGGCGTTCTGGCGCGGCGAAAACTCGCTCGACTGTCCTACTTCGCTCAGCACGATGCTACTCCCAGATGCGTACCGTACCGTACGGTTCGTGAGGCGTTATGCAGCACGCTGCAACGGGCGTCAAGCGGAATTCGTTGCTGCACTGCGCTAAAAAGATGGAGGGTGGTTGCCATGCGGAATGCGCGCCGGATAAGCCTTGCCGACGCATAGGTTTCTGTTCGAGATTCTTTGATGAAAGCCGCATTCGACCATAATCGCGAGGCATCGCTCGTCCAAACCCCGGCCCACAGCCAAACGGGCAAAGGTGAGCGCCGGACGCTTGAACGCATTGTCGGGATCTGCCTTGCGATCGGTCTGATCCCGCTGCCCGCGTCAGCTCACTTAACGGCAAAGCAGCTCAGTAAGCCCGCCGGACACTACTGCGGCAAGCTTCTTTCCAGCGGTGATCTGGTGGATATCGAAACGTCTCTGCAAGTCGACAGGCGAGGCCATATCTCCGGGACCTATCGCTTCGATGATGACGGCAACACCACAACCGGTACCTTGTCGGAAATCGGGGCGAGCCAAGGCGGCGTACGAACACTGCGTTGGTTCGACAGATATGGAATGGGGTTACTGACGATCCGATTCACGTCCGACTACCGTCATTTCGACGGCCTGTGGGGACCACAGGATGCCGATCCCAGCTATACCTGGAACGGCGATGACTGCGATGCTCCGATTAGCTGATCAGAACCTGGCGCCGCGAATAAAGACGGAAACCTATTCGGCTGCCGCGGCACTACGCATGGCCTCGACGTCCTTCAGCGGCGGCAGGCCGTAGAGGCGACTGTACTCCCGGCTGAATTGCGAGGGGCTCTGATACCCAACGCGATGACCGGCCGAACCGACATCGAGCTGCTCAACGATCATCAGTCGCCGCGCTTCATGCAGCCGAAGCTGCTTCTGATATTGCATCGGCGACAGAGCGGTAACGGTCTTGAAATGGTGATGCAACGAGGAAACGCTCATCCCAACGCGCTCGGCCAGTTCTTCGATGCGCAGCGGCTGCGTATAGTTGCCGCGAAGCCAGGCGACGGCACGCGCAACCCTATTGCTCTGGCTTTCCGCCATGGCGACCTGCAGCAGTCTAGGACCGTTCGGGCCTGTCAGCAGACGATAAAGGATCTCCTGCTCGATCAATGGAGCCATGGCCGGAATATCTTCTGGCCGATCAAGTAATCTGAGCAGCCGCAGCGAAGCATCGAGCAGTTCCGGCGACGCCGCATTGATCGCGATCCCACGCACGGGCTCGGCTGTCAGTGCCTGACGCGGAATGCTGACACGCGACAACAGCTCCTTCAGCCGCTCGCTATCGAGCGCCATGCCGAAGCAAAGATAAGGCGTGTCACTGCCGACATTGGTCACCTGCGTCGATACGGGCAGGTCGAGGGCGGTCAAAATATATTCGCCGACACCGTAATTGTAGGTTTCAGCACCGATCGTCAGGCTCTTGCGACCCTGAACCACGATTGCAAAGCAGGGCCGATAGGCCCCATGTTGCCACACCGTCGCGGCCGACTGCCGGTAAAGATGGAGATTGTCTATCGGCGTACGGTGTTCCCCGTCTCCCGTGGCGAAACGTGCAACGATGGATGCGAGTTCCTGATTGGGATTGAAAGGCAGTGTCATTCGCAACCAACTGTTTTCGAGTAGATATCGAAACCTATCTAGGTAACGTCGTTCGATCGCAAAAGACCCGCCGCGCATTTAGATTCGCAGGATCGTACATAAAGCTTGCAGGATCGCTCTAACGCTCCGGCCCGCTCCCATTGCATAGTCGGCCATCCCAATTCCACTCCCACCTCCTCCGAAGAACAAGGAAATCTCCCATGCCTATCGCAAAGGGTTATGCCGCGACCGACGCGTCCAAGCCGCTCACCCCCTTCACCTTCGAACGCCGCGAGCCGAATGAGGACGACGTCGTCATCGAGATCAAGTTCTCCGGCATCTGCCATTCCGACATTCACCAGGCCCGCAACGAATGGGGCAATGCAAAATATCCGATGGTACCGGGCCATGAGATCGCCGGCATCGTTAGCGCCGTCGGCTCGAAAGTGACCAAGTTCAAGGTCGGCGACCGCGTCGGCGTCGGCTGCTTCGTCAATTCGTGCACGACGTGTGCCACCCGCGACCTCGATCTGGAACACTACATGCCGGGCGTGGTCCAGACCTACAACGACTTCGAAGCCGATGGCACGACGCCGACTTATGGCGGCTATTCGGATTCGATCGTTGTCAAGGAAGGCTACGTCCTCTCGATCCCCGAAAATATTCCGCTTGACGCTGCGGCTCCGCTGCTCTGCGCCGGCATCACGCTTTACTCGCCGCTGCACCACTGGAAAGCCGGTCCCGGCAAGAAGGTCGCGATCGTCGGCATGGGCGGCCTCGGCCATATGGGCGTCAAGATCGCCCATGCGATGGGCGCTGATGTCACCGTTCTCAGCCAGTCGCTTTCCAAAAAGGAAGACGGTCTGCGTCTCGGCGCTGACCATTACTACGCGACCAGCGACGCCGAGACCTTCACGACACTCGCCGGCACCTTCGACCTCCTCATCATGACGGTTGGCATCGCTCTCGACTGGAATGCCTATCTCGGCCTGTTGAAGGTCGACGGCAGCATGGTCGTCGTCGGCGCGCCCGAGCATCCGGTCCCGGTCCATGCCTTCTCGCTGATCCCCGGCCGCCGCAGCCTCTCCGGCTCGATGATCGGCTCGATCAAGGAAACCCAGGAAATGCTCGATTTCTGCGGCAAGCACAACATTGCCTCGGAGATCGAGGTGATCAATATCGATCAGGTCAACGAAGCCTATGAGCGCGTGCTGAAGAGCGACGTCCGCTACCGCTTCGTCATCGATATCGCCTCGCTGGCCTAACCAGAAAAAGGGCGGCGTCCGCTACGGACGCCGCCCTCTCCTCTCCTTATTCCTCGCGCATGGTTTCCCTTTGCGTGATCAGCCGGGCGCTATGCTGGCGGCTGATATAGATCCACAGCCAGCTCCAGGCGACCGCGATGCGCCAGCGCACGCCGATCAGGAAGTAGATGTGGGCAAGACCCCACACCCACCAGGCGAGCCATCCTCTTAGCTTCAGCCAGCCGAAATCGATAATCGCGGCACTCTTGCCGATCGTCGCAAGGCTGCCTTGATGGCGATAATGGAAGGAACCGGGAGCCGGTTTGCCGTCAAGCTTCGCCTTGATCACCTTGGCGACGTAGGCTCCCTGCTGCTTGGCGGCCGGAGCGATCCCCGGCACCGGACTGCCGTCGTCACGCATGACGGCTGCGGTATCCCCGATCACGAAGACATCTCCCTTGCCCGGTGCCCGCAGATCCTTGTCGACCACGGCCCGGCCGGCACGGTCTGCCGGAATATCCAGCCACTTTGCGGCCGGCGAAGCTTCAACCCCGGCTGCCCAGACGATGGTGCGGCACGGCACGAAAACATCGCCGATCGTGACGCCCTGCGCCGTGCACGAAGTCACGGGCTTGCCGAAGCGCAGGTCGACACCATGCGATTCCAGCTCCCGGCGCGCATAGTCGGAAAGATCCTCCGCGAAAGCAGCCAACACCCGCGGGCCGGCTTCGACGAGAATGATCTTCGCGTTGCTTGTATCGATATTGCGGAATTCCTTCGGCAGTGTCGTCCTTGCCAATTCCGAGATGATCCCGGCCAGCTCGACGCCCGTCGGCCCTGCCCCGACGATGACGAAGGTCAGGAGCGCCTCACGGACAGCGGGGTCCGTTTCCATTTCCGCCTGCTCGAAGGCCAGCAGCACGCGGCGGCGAATGGTCGTCGCATCCTCGAGCGTCTTCAATCCCGGCGCTACCGGCTCCCATTCGTCATGGCCGAAATAGGCATGGGTGGCGCCGGTCGCCAGCACCAGCGTATCGTAAGGGATCCTTTGTCCGTTCTTCAGAAGCACTTGATGCGCCTCGCCGTCGACACCGACGACTTCGGCGAGCAACGTCGTCACCTCCGGCCTGTCCCGGAAGAAATTACGGATCGGCCACGCGATCTCCGACGTGGCGAGCAAGGTGGTCGCGACTTGATAGAGAAGCGGCTGAAACAGGTGGTGATTGCGCCGGTCGATCATCGTTATGCGGACGGGAGCGCCTTTCAGATCGTTGACGACCTGCACCCCGCCGAAACCGCCCCCGACAACGACAACACGATGATCCTGCATGGCAACACCTCATGGCTATGTTTCGCTGAAAACGTAGGGTTGAGACGAGTAGGCAGCAACTCTCTTTTATGCATGGCACCCCTGCGCCATCATCTTGCTCTTTGGATCAAAACGCCTTCGTCGATTGTGCCCTCTCGATGAGATCAAACACTTCACGCACATTCGTGATGCCAAGAAATCGAGGGGCTTTTGACAGTGCCGGGGTCCAGTTGCTCGTACTACCATGATGATCTTGGCCAGCTTCGGGATCGGTTCCGAAGTTGATCGTCCCCGTTCCATCCTCCTTCTGATCGAGATCCATAGCCGGCAATCGCTCAAGCGAAAGGGTCAGAAGTTTAGAGAACCAACCTTCGCGCAAAATCATAATACGTCGATTTGTGACCGCATATTGCGTCCTAGCACGAACGAACGCGTCGACTACAAAACGGCCAATGATGAGATACAAGCCTATCAATACGAATGGCACGCCCCACAATTTGAAAAAGAATGGGGCGTCAACTTGCGTTATTGCCGCATCCTCCCAAAAAATCGCAAAACCACCCCACATTAGCGAGAAGGGGACAAGCAGCAGATCACTCCTGCTAGACATGAATCCTTGCTTCGGTTGACCATGCCACAATAATTTCTCACCAGGCAGGAAGTAACTTTGAATGTCAGTCTTGCGATTGTTTGTGTTACGCATGACACATTGCCTCAAAAGCGATAGCCGCGGCGACGATTTTACAACTTAAAAGCTTGCGATCTCCTTGACGCTTTCACCAGCTAATCCAGCTTTTCAGCCTGCTGCAGAGGAAAGCTTAGTGTGCGTAGCCGACAGGAATGGCCGCGCCACCTTTAAGTTCCTCCATGGAGATCGAGGCTGAGACATCGAAAAGCTCGACCTTGCGCACGAGCTGCTTGTAGATGACGTCATAGTGCTCGACGCGCGGCAGCACGATCTTCAGAATATAATCGTAATTGCCTGTGAGCCGATGCGCCTCGACGATCTCCGGAACATCGCCGATCGCCTTGCGGAAGGCCTCGATCCACTCGTCGGCGTGATGCGCCGTCTTGATCATCGCATAGACGGTGGTCGGCACCCCCATCTTCTCGCGATCGAGCACGACGATGCGCCGGGCGATGTGGCCGCTTTCCTCCAGCCGCTGGATACGGCGCGAGCAGGCCGAGACCGATAGAGCCACGCGATCGGCAAGCTCCGTCACCGATATGCCGGCATCGGCCTGCAAAATTTCGAGAATCTTTCGGTCACGTTCGTCAAGCATGTGCGGCGGCCTTTCATTATCGCGCCGTCATTTTGCACAAAATACGATTTATGCGCAAATAATTGCAGATTTGGTTGCCGATCTCACAAAAATTGCAAACATAAAGCGCATGAATCGCGGCACTATTGCCCCACCTACGAACAAGAAGCGGAGAACAGCAGTATGCGCACCATAGGTCTCATCGGCGGCATGAGTTTCGAGAGCTCGGCGGTTTATTATCGCCAGATCAACGAGATGGTCCGCGACCGCCTGGGTGGCCTCTCCTCCGCCGAAGTGCTGATGTACTCGGTCAATTTCGAAGAAATCGTCGCCTTGCAGAAGGCCGGACGCTGGGACGACGCGGCTGCTCGCCTCGGCGGTGTAGCCCATCGCCTGCAGGCAGCAGGTGCCGAATGCGTGCTCATCTGCACCAACACGATGCATCTGATCGCGCCGGAAGTCGCTTCGCGTATTTCCGTGCCGCTTATCCATATCATCGACGAAACCGCCGCAGCGCTGAAGGCCGCAGGCCGGGTAAAGCCGCTGCTGCTTGCCACGCGCTACACGATGGAACATGGCTTCTATGCCGAGCGCATGGCCCAGAACGGCATCTCCATCATGGTTCCCGGCCCCGAAGACAGGACAGTGACGCACGACATTATCTTCAGCGAACTCTGCGCCGGTATCATCAAGGACGAGTCCCGCCGCAAGCTGCATGACATCATCGAGCGCGCCAAGGCCGAAGGCGCCGACAGCGTCATTCTCGGCTGCACCGAGATCTGCCTCATCCTCGATCCGAACGCCCTGATCCTGCCCGGATTCGACACGACGACGATCCATGCCGAAGCCGCTGTCGACTTCGCCCTTTCGGATGAAAAGGCTCGCGGCGCTCGCGCGGCATAGAGCTTATCTTACTTGACTCAGTCAAATAAATAATGGACATCGTCTCTTTAGCTGAGGAGGCGATGTCCATGACCCTTGATGCCGAATTCGCAACCATTGATGCCGTCCGCGACTTCAATCGCTTCTATACGAACTTTCTCGGCGTCCTGAACAAGGCCTATCTGGATAGCCCCTACACGCTGACGGAGGCGCGCGTTCTGTTCGAGGTCGGCGTGCGCGGCGATGTTGCTGCCTCGGCGCTGACGCGTGACCTGCATCTCGACCCCGCTTATCTCAGCCGCATCGTCAAACGCTTCCGCGAGGACGGTTTGCTCGAAACCAAGCCCGATCCCGACGACGCGCGCAGCCAGGCCATCAACCTCACCGACAAGGGACAGATCCAGCTCCAGGAATTCGTCCGCCGCTCCCGCGCCCAGATCACCGAATACTTCGACAGGCTTTCGATCGGCGAGCCCGAGCGTATCGTCGACGCCATGCGGACGATCCAGGACACGCTCGGTGCAAACCGCAGCTCGGCGCCACCCGCCATCATCCGTCATCACCGCCATGGCGACATCGGCTGGATCGTACAAAGTCAGGCGCGCTTCTACTGCGGGGAACTCGGCTGGGATCATCGTTTCGAGGCCCTTGCCGCCGAAGTCGCCGGGAAATTCTTGGCCAACTTCAACCCGGAAAAGGACCGATGCTGGATCGCCGAGCGGAGCGGCCTGAACATCGGCTCCGTCATGATCGCCGACGGCGGCAACGGCATCGCCAAGCTCCGGCTGCTCTATGTCGACAGGATGGCCCGCGGGCTCGGCCTCGGCAAACTGCTGGTCGACGAATGCATCCGCTTCTCCCGCAAGGCCGGCTATACAAAGCTCTCGCTCTGGACAAACGACATCCTCGATACCGCGCGGGCTATCTACATCAAGGCCGGCTTCAGGCTCGTGGCTGAGGAAAAACACCGCATGTTCGGCCCGGAATTGAACGGCCAGACATGGGAGCTTGATCTGTAAGGGCAGATCCGTGCGCACAGACCGGCGCGACAAGGACGCGATCCACGTTGCGATCAACGATCAATAGCGGCAACGAAACCGGCCACTAGACCGCCCGTCGCCGACAGCAGCGGGCAACGATTATGTTGCGGCGCAAAAATCGCTTGATTTGGAAACGATCATTTCCTAAAAGAGTCGCATGACGACGAACACCATCGACATCGCTTCCAAACTTCGCGGTCGTCCGCGGGAATTCGATATGGATGCGGCGCTCGACCAAGCGCTGCGGGTCTTTTCCGAGCGCGGCTATCATGCCGCCTCGATCAGCGAGTTGACCGAAGCGATGAGCCTGACCGCCGGCAGCGTCTACAAGGCCTTCGGCGATAAGCGCGGCGTATTTCTCGCCGCCTTCGATCGCTATCGCCGCGTACGGCAGCGACTGATCGACGAAGTTCTTGCCAAGGCCCCAAATGCGCATGAAAAACTGCGCATATTGGTGACCTTCTTTGCTGAGGCATCATGCGGCGAGATCGGCCGCAGAGGCTGTCTCGTGGTCGGTAGCGCGACCGAACTTGCACTTTTCGACGAGGAGGTCGCTAGCCGCGTCGGCGTGGCTTTCGATTTCGACGAGCGACGCATCCTGGAACTTATTCGCCTGGGTCAAACGGATGGATCCGTGGCGACGCATGTCGACCCCGAAAGCACGGCTTGCGCCTTGCTTGCCCTCACCAAGGGCATGCGCGTCATCGGAAAAACCGGCCGCAAAACTGAACACATGCTCGCCGCCGCGGAAGCGGCAATGAAACTGCTGAATTGATTTTTCACGGAATTTTCCGGGCAAACCTCCCTGCCCGCATCGAGGACAAGACATGTCTGCAAATGCCGCCGCCAGACGGGAGAGCACACCGCTCCCTGAAGAGACTATTTCGCCACTGCTGACCTTTATGTTTGCCGCCGCCTGCGGGTTGGTGGCTGCCAATCTCTACTATGGCCAGCCGCTGGCCGGCCCCATCAGCCAGTCGCTCGGCTTCACACCCGCCGCCACCGGCCTCATCGTCACGTTGACGCAGATCGGCTATGGCCTCGGCCTGTTGCTGATCGTCCCGCTCGGCGACCTTTTGGAAAACCGCAGGCTCATCCTGACGCTGGTGGCGCTCTCAGCCGTAGCACTGGTCGGTGCGGCCTTCGCCTCGTCGCCGTCGCTGTTCCTGCTCGCTTCGCTCTGTATCGGCCTCGCCTCCGTTGCGGTGCAGGTTCTCGTGCCCTTTGCCGCCCATATGGCACCTGACGCCAGCCGCGGCGCCGTCGTCGGCAATGTCATGAGCGGCCTGCTCTGCGGCATCATGCTCGCCCGCCCCGCTGCAAGCTTTCTGTCCGAGCTACTGTCCTGGCATGCGGTCTATATCATCTCGGCCGGCATCATGATCGCGCTGATCGTCATCCTGCGCGCAGCCCTGCCGACCCGCGTGCCACACACGAAGCTGCACTATGGACAGCTGCTGTCCTCCATGGGGCATCTCGCGCTTCATACCCCTGTCCTGCAGCGGCGCGCACTTTATCAGGCATGCATGTTCGGTGCCTTCAGCCTCTTCTGGACGACGACGCCGTTGCTGCTGGCAAGCCCTGCCTTCGGCCTGACGCAAAACGGTATTGCCCTTTTCGCACTCGCCGGTGCGGCAGGTGCCGTCGCTTCGCCGATTGCCGGACGGGTTGCGGACCGCGGCTGGACAAAGCTCGCCACCACCTTCGCCCTGGTGCTTGCGATCGTCGCTTTCCTGATCGGCCATTTTTCCGGTAGCGGCTCGTTGCTGGCACTGATCATGCTGACGCTGTCAGGCATCATGCTCGATTTCGGCGTCCAGACCAATCTCGTGCTTGGTCAACGCGCCATCTTCGCGCTCAGCGCCGAACACCGCAGCCGTCTCAACGGGCTCTATATGGCGACCTTCTTTGCCGGCGGCGCCCTCGGCTCGGCGCTTGGCGGCTGGGCCTATGCCACCGGCGGGTGGAACATGGCGTCCTGGATCGGCGTCGCCTTCCCGGTCATTGCTTTGCTCGCCTTCCTGACAGAGCGCAAGAACTGAACTGATCAGGACGGCTGCGGCACAGCCTGCCGCATACATAGTTGATCTTATTGTATTTTTTTACAATTATGCTCGCTGTCATAACCACTTTAAGATAGAAAAAGCCCGGCTGTTAAACCGGGCTCTTTTCATACCACTATATGGCCGTGGTGGGCATGGTAGGCTCGGATGGCCGCCTCCCGCACGGCCAGTTCCATAGGCTCGCCGATAGCCCACCACGCGGCCCTCCTGATTGAGTTCGGCAGCTTGCAAAGTGGCGCCGCGACCAAAAGTCCGTCGTCGGACTCAATCAGCCGTAAGCCGCTAAGGACGAGGCCAAAATCAGGGAAGCGAGCTGATAGGAACGCAATGGTATTGGTCTTCCTGCGTCCCACCATGTCGAATTTCGTCAGCTCGACTTTCATGCCGTCGCCCCTTGCTGCTGCCCGTTCTTGGCCGGATCGTGCGGGATGGCTGCGACGTTAAAAGGAGTCGTCAGCGCGTCGCCACCCGGCAGGGACGGCAGGTCGAACACCTCGCGGGCTTCATTTTTAGTGTAGATGCCGCTCGTGGTCAGTGATGCATAGGCCGCCGCCTGATCCTGTAGCGTGCCGCTTGTCATATCGCTATAATCGCTGGCCAGATAAAATGTCCGGCGCTCGCGGGGTGACAGCACGAAAGCGGTAATGCTCTGATTCAGCAGCTGCGACCACGGATTCAAGCAGTGTGACACGAGCTGGATATCCGACTGCTGGGCGCTGCCCCACGACGAATTAAACGGCAGGCCGACAGTTTCGGGAGGCGTGCCGTAGGCTTGGGCCACGAGGTAGGCGTTGAACTGCCGATTGGCGACCAACTCGGAATCCTTCGCGGAGAGCGCGAATTGCTGAAGCGTGATCCCATCACCCGCCACCATAACACGGCCAGCTTTGTCGGTGCCGCTGAAATTGTCCTGAACGGTTTTCTGAAGGCGCGCCGCCGTCTCGTCGCTGATTGCGCCCGGTGCCGACAGGATACCGCCTGCCGAGAAACCGCTCTGTGCGGCCGTGCTGGTAGCGTCTTCGACTGCGACGGCAATGCCCATGCTCAGTGCGGCAAGCTGGATCGGCGAGCGGCCGCGACCGTTGAAAGGACGGTGCTTGACGTGAAGAATGTCCGACTGCCCGTAGACGGTCTGATTGAAGTTGAAAAGCGGATTCATCCAGCGATAGACGATCCGGCCGTTCCCGAGAAACTCCACAATCATATTGTTCCACGACAGCGGCGTCAGATTGGTCGGCTTGCCATTCTGGTCGAACTCGACATGCGCGAAGCATTCGCCATAAGTCACGAGATCGGACATTAGCGCATGCTTAAGCTCATAGGCGGACAGGTCGCGAGTCCCATTGAGCATTAAATCGTAGAGCGCGTGCGTGTCGGCTTCCACAGGGCTACCGCCCTTTGCCGTCTTGTAGAGCGTGGCGTCACTGCTGGCGTAGGCGCCAGAGATGAGGCTGATAGCACGGCTGGCCGTAGAAAGGTTGGTTGCGGTCTCAAGCGGACTATGATTGCCCAAGATGCGGGTAATAGCCGGGTCGCCGATGCCGATGCTGCTGCGTTTCTCAGACTTGCCGAAAAAGCTCATGATGCTGTCTTTGAAGCTACCCATTAGTGTGCGCCTCCGAGGTAGTGAAGATAAAGCTTGTTACGCAGATCGGCCTCCGCACTGGCGTGCAGCGAGCGCAGCGACGTGGTGCCCTTGGTTTCAACATACGCCGCGTGCGCGCGAATGACGCTGGCCTCAATGATATTGGCCTCAACGATGGTCCGTTTGTTGCCGGCCGTCCAAGTGTCACCGGTTGGTGGCACTTGAAAGCCGAGACTCCAACCGCCGAGCAAATCTGCTTCCTGCAAGCCGCGAATCTCGTCTGCGAGCGCCGTGGACGGCAGATCGACGGTAACTTTGAGTCCTCTGGCGTCCTCGACCATGGTTGCGTTGACGCCAACGCGGCCTAAGAGCTGCGAACCGTCATGGTCGACAAGGATAAGTTTTTCACGGCCGGCCTTGTCTGCTAGCGAACGGGTGAAGGCGCCGCGCTGAAAGGTTTCGGTAAACTGGCCGCCAATATTGGCCTCGACATCCCACAAAACCGGGTATCCGGTCAGAGTTCGGCCCGTGACGGCGCTGAAGCCGCCCGCTGCAAGGCGTTTCTCAATTGTCATTTGCGTCTCCTATTCTAGAGGGAAGAAAGGCGGCACGCAGCCGCCTCTCAATTCCGTTTCAGCCTGCCGACTACGAGCCGCTAGCGAGATTTGCCCAAGCAAACGAGGCTGCTCCATGCCGGGTGCCGACGTTGGCATCAAGGAAGGCGGTCAGTTCGAGGGCGCCAGAGCTGGAGAACTTGTACGGGTTGACCAGAAGGTCCACCGAGCCCCACGTCGCGATGACCAGATCGGACCACACGCCATAGGTCAGGCGCTCGGTCGCGGCGCCGGCCTGATTGGTCACATCGAAGGCGTAGCCGTGCAGCTGGTCTTCGATGTCGATTGCTCGATTCATGCCGTCCTTGACCTTGCGCATGGTGTCAGCCAGCTTCGATGTCAGCAGGAAGGCGCCCGTGCCGTTGTCGGCAAGCTCAATCGCCGAAATCAGGTTGCTTGCCGTATCGCTGATGAATGTGCCGCCGAACGGGGTGGCTGCGACTTCCGTCCAAATGCCCTTGGGTTGGTTATTTGCGCCAGTGCCGTTCAGTGCGGCAACGTCGAGCGCGTTGCTCACGACGTAGTTCATATCGGCCGCGATGATCTGGTCTACGCCGATGCTGTTGGTCTTGAGCAGGCGGCGGCTCAAAACAACCTGCGAGGCAACCGTGGTCGGCGCGAGCGACAGCTGATCCCACGTCGGGTCGCTTGCCGTGACGTTTCCGCCTTCAGCGAGCCACTGAGCGGTGCTACCGATAAGGTGACGGGGAAGTTCGAGCGGCGCAAAGCCTTCACTCTGGATCACCGTGGCGCCCATGCCGACGACCTTGGAAACCGGCTTCAGGCGAGTGATAAGCGGGCCGAATTTGCTGGAAATCGTGCCGGCTGCGTTGCCCGTGTTCTGGTCACGCTTTTCAAGGCCGAGCACGAGCGCCAGCGGTACGCGGATACCACGGGTCTGCGGGGCGTTGCGGGCAAGTTCGGCCGAAACTTCAGCTTCGAGGCCGGAAGCGTTGCCGTTTGCAGCGCCTTCGATGGCGGCGCGAAGCGAGTAGTTCCCGATCTGGCCGGCAACCGAGTCACGGGCGACAGTGCCGGCGGTATCGAACGAGGCCATCCGCTCTTCCTGAGTGATGCGCACGTCAAGCTCTTCGATCTTCTTGCCGATGGTTTCAAACTCGGCAGACTTGCCGGCAGACAGAGCCGCACGGGCCTCCGACATGAGGTTAGCGCGGTCGGACTTCAGATGATGAATGTTCAAGTTGTATTCTCCTGTGGTTAACAAAATGTAGGGTTGCGTATACGGCCGGATTAAGGCCGCTTGCCGTATCGGGTTACGAACCCGGAGTCGTTACGCGGGCAAGTTCGCCGTCGCTGTTCATGGTGATCTGTGCCGTTACGCGCTCCCCAAGATTCCCGGTCACAGTAAAATCGGCAAGATGCATGAAGCCGCTCCCAGTGATGGTCTTTGCCGGAAATTCGAGGATGATCTTGACGGGAACGGAGTCGATGGATTCGAGCGCAACCATCCAATCATCAATGGCTTCCTGCGCAAGGACGCCCTGACCGGAAATCTGCGCGGACAGCGAACGGACGTCGCGGCCGAGCCAAGAAACCTTATCGGGATCGTCGCAATCCGGAATGATGACGTCGTTCAAGTCCTTCGTGAACTGAAGGCTTTTGGTCGTGAAACCGCACGGCGACTTGTAGGTGATCGTGCCAGCGGTATCGTGTCCGAGCTGGACGACAAACTTGCCGAAACGAATTGTTACAGGTTTGGAAATGGTAATTCCTCCTATAGTTGCATCCTCTTTCAGTATAAAACGGCGCGAACCTTGTGTGGTGCTTCAGCTCGCGCCGTTTATTCTTAACCAAGAGGAGTTTTGCCTTGATGCTTGATATATATTCTGGACGTTCAAGCGATCAACGCGACACATCCGAAAAAAGCGCATAAGGCGAATATGCCTTATTTCTCACCGAAAAACGCCGACTCAAACTCGTCCTCGGGTTCACCGTCGCCAGCCAAAGCAGGGGGCTTGCCGAACGTATTGTTCAATTGGCGGAGAAGCTGCAACCGCTGGATTCCGACTTGCTCACCCGCAAGGATGTCAGCTCGAATGAGGCTGGCGATTTCCAGATTCGCGGAGTCGGCCATCCGTAGCCAAGGAATCTCGACTTGATAGATGCGCCAAGCCTTGCGCGCAGCTTCAGGCAGATAGGAGGGAGGATCGCCAAGGGACTCAGTGCCTGCCGGCTCGTTGCCGCGATAGCGCTGCGGGTTCTTCAGCGCGCTTCCGTCAAGCTTCGCGAGCGCAAGCGGTTTCTTGGGTCTAGGCATTCAAACTCCCTCCTATTGACACTAGATATGGCTATTTCGGCTTGTTTTTGCTATTATGACGCTAAATGTAGCCAACTGCGCAGCGATGATTCATGCATTAGCGCCACGACACATAAGTGATGGCCTATATTAGCGAATTGCAGGAACGCGAATTCTTGCCCGCCGCCGGTCCCGCCAATGCGCGAACGCAGAATTAAACCTCCCCCCCCGGTAGGGTCGCCCGCCCGATAGCCTCACAGCGCCACACAGAGCCTCACAGGCACGCTCCATGCGTGTCTTTGGTGTCGTCATGCATCCATGGAGGGAAAGTGCGTCAGCGTGGCCCAGTGTCACTAAGCGGATTTAATTCTGGACGAAGCCCTGTTCGGCCATGCAGCCCTTAAAGGCACTATCGGAGGCAACTGCCCCGGCGATCCATAGTCGCCCATACATCGCCTGAGTGTTTGTAGCCTGTCCTCTACATATTGCCTTCGCTCGCTCAAGCTGGCCCTGTTCGGTCGAACTGACCCGGTGCCACTGGCCTGATGAATTGCTGCTAGTGCAAGCACTAAGCAGCACTCCGAGAATGACAGCGCAAACACCCCGCATGTTCCCCTCCGTTGCACCACCCAAAGGTTAATCCATGCCAATCGGTAAAAACAGCCGGTATGAGAAATTCTCTCAAGAGGCGCGAATAGGTTAATCATGGATTGGTTATTGAGGGATTGCGCGGCGGCCCACATTGACGAATATAGACGTCGCTCGCTCGGGACATTCACGGCTTGGAAACGCAATGCGCGAACACATAATCAGAGAAATCCAGAGATTGGCTGGTCAAGACGGAGGCCAGCCACCGGGGACTAAAGCATTCATCACTGCGACCGGTATCATCGAATCAAAGTGGCGAGGGAAATATTGGGCGCGTTGGAGCGATGCGCTTATCGAGGCAGGATTTGAACCAAATTCTTGGGCCAGCAAATCAGATGCGAATGTGATCCTCTCCGGTGTAATTGCTGCCTGTCGCCATTATGGTCGGTTCCCAACAAACGCTGAGTTGTCCATGCTTAGGACTTCAGACCCAAGCATCCCGTCGCCTAAGACCATTCTTGGCAACTTTGCTGGAAGGGTGGGTCTAGTTGCAGCTTTAAGGGAATATGTTGGTGAAGCTGCGCAGTATGGCGACGTGAAAGCCATGCTGCCAACGATTACGCAATCCGCGCCTGCGCTACCCAAGGGTCCTAAGCCGGTTGACGGCCACGTTTACCTCATTAGGTCTGGCGAGTTTTACAAGATCGGTCGAAGCGATGAGTTGGAACGACGGGTGAAGGAAATACGGGTAGCACTGCCGGATGCTGCGACCCTCCTTCATTCAATAACCACAGACGACCCACCGGGCATTGAAGGATATTGGCATCGACGCTTCGCGGACAGGCGGGCGAATGGCGAATGGTTCAAACTCTCACCAGAGGACGTAAAGGCATTCGTGCGGCGCAAGTTCCAATAGCAACAGGCTAGACAGAGATCGGCTTCTTTTTTCCTCACTTCCTCAAACTCGCGCCCATCACTCTTCCTCTCTCCCCCTCTATCCTCAAACAAGGATATAGGGGGGTGAGGATGAGGATGTTTTCGGGCCAAATCTCCTCAGATGCTCATGCGATTTCCTCACGTGAGGAAGGTCATGAGGATGGCAAGTTCCTTATTAAAACGACCGCGTGAGGAGACGTGAGGACGTACCGCATGCGTTGATCGTCCAGCTCAAGCCAACCCTTCTTTAAAAGCTTGCCGATAGCCGCATCAAAGTCGCGCTTGAAATTTTTGGATGGTATCAGCTTGCGCGCTTCCTGCTCTGTCGTGTGCTGACTTGCCGAATACCGCCAGCCGCCTTCCGCTGTATCACCTACGGTCAGTCCTTCATTACCCATGGCCTTGACCACAGCTCGCATGAATGACTCTTCGCCGTCCGTCACAACCGCCGCCTTGGCCTTGGCTTTCGCTTCCGCCCTATCTTGAGCTTCCTTGGCTTTCCGGGCCGCTTCCTTGCGCTCGCCATCAAAGTCAGCCCGTAGGACGGGTGCGAACATGTCAGCGCCAGACTCCTTCACGCCCACCTTGATGGCCCCGAAGTCGAGGTCCGCAACGTAGCCTGATTCACCATCTTTCGACTTCTCGATAAAGATGTAACGGCGAGTCACTTCCCCGTCGCGTCTTTCTATCTTCACGCCAAGGATGGCCTCCATGGCCGCGTATGAGCTGCTGGAACCTCGCCAGATGCTCTCAGACTCTTGTGATTTGGTTGCATGGTGAACCAAGACGATGACGATATTCATCTCTTCAGAGATGCGATTCAGGTTATCTAGAACCACAGACCATGAGTCCGCTTCGTTCTCTCTCGCCACCATGCCGGATGCGGCCAACGTGTCGATAAAGACCACCTTGAGCGGCACGCCATGCTCGCTCATGAACTTAGCGTCGATCATGGCGGTTGTCTCAATGAAGCCTTCCCAAGCCTTGATGTCGGTCAGCACTTCAGGCCGCTTGATCAGCTGAAACGGCACCTTGCCCATAATTTCATGGTCGATGTACAAAGCTCGCCACCGCCGCCGCACGTTCTCGCGGCTCTCGTACGGGATGTAGACGACTCCGCACTTCTTCGGAACCTTGTACTTGCCAAGCCACTTACGCCCCGTGACAAGGGACATAGCCAAGTCCAGCGCAATGACTGTTTTGCCCGCCTGTGACTGGCCAGCTAGGCCACAAAGCCCGACAGACGGAAAGATTCCCTCAATGACTTCAGCTACAGGCGGCATAGGTGCCAGCGGGTCGAAATCGTCCAGTTCCCATGCAATACGCTTGGTAACGGCCGGCTTCTTCTGTTGTGCTTCATGCTCTTTCCAATCGCCCTCGCGCTCTGGCGGACGCGCGGCAGAGTCTTCGGCGACGTGATCACCAATGCGAATAGGTGTGGTTATTGCGGCCATTAATTATTCACCATCACGACGCTTCCGCTGTTCTTCAGCCACGGCTCGCATCTCGCTGACCTGCCACATGCCACTAATCCCGCGAAATTTTTCAGGGAACATCTCGCGCGCGATGGCGGCGTATTCATCCGATTGTTTGATCCTCTTCAGGCACCAATCCCAGGCACCTAGCAAGGCATCCTCGTTTACGGCATGCCCGTGGCGCTCAAGCGCCGTTTCGAACGCCCCGAAGAAATCGTGAGCGTCGAATCCCGACTTGATGCAGAGGTGCATAGGCCATTCATACTTGCCGTCCCTCATCTCGTTGAGACGTTCGGCGCCGATATGATACGAGCCGCATTCCAAGCCGTCGTCGGTAACCTTCCACTTGGCCGCGCTCATTTCCTCACCTCGTTATCCAACTGATCGAGAACAATTTTCGTCTTCGCCACCTGCTCGATTTCATCCCAACTTGGATTTATAAGTCGCAGCAGCTCAATAATGGTCGGTGTAGCATCTTCGCCGCTGTCGTGAATCTCGCGTGCTTTGTTTAACAGACGCTGTTTCTCGGAATTTTTAGAATTCTTAAGGTCTTCAAAATCTACCATCGTGCTTCTCCTTTAGATTGCAATGTCACGATACAATTTCGCGTCGCGAAATGTCCAGAGCACGCGGTCACACCTCTTCGGCCGGCTTGGCTTCCTGCTGGGCCTTGGCTAGGATGCTGTTGATGGTGCTTGCCCAAGCTTCACGCCGAGCGAAAAGCACAACGCGGCGGGGATTCGTCAGGTCCTGTTTGGTCAGGAAGGCCAGCTCTCCGGGGATGCCCGTAGCGGGGTCAAACATGGCGACTGTGAAGGTGTCAGCGTCCAAGCGTTCAACTACACGGCCGGCATATTCCAGCGCGCCGTCACGGTGAATCAACGCCCAAGAACCGAGTACACCCAATACATCGTCAGGGATGGTCTGTTGAGTTGCTTCGGTCATGCGGCAACTCCAGCAATGCGGGATTCAATCCACGTGAGGACTTCAGCCCTCACGTAAGCGATGCGACGAACGCCAATCTGTCGCGGTTTCGGGAAATGCCCTTCAGCAGCCATGGCGGCAAGCAAGCTCTTGCTCATGGTCGTCAAGGCCGCCGCTTCTTTCGGGCTCATCAAGGGGGATGCGAATGTTGTCTTGTCTGACACGTATTTTCTCCTTCAGATTGTGTTGAAGGAAATATATGACCAACTCGAACAGGATCAACAAAGGCCTGTCAGGGGGTGCGCGATGTGCTTACTGAGCATCCGTGGCGACGGGGGCCATGCAATAATCGGCCCAATCCTGCATTATTGGCCGGCGCTGATCGAGCATGTCTTCCCTTCTGTAAGCCGCGACGGTCCTATTCTTTTCGGCGTGCGCCAATGCCCGCTCAAGCGCCTCGAAGGAATACTTCTGTTGATTGCCGCCCCAGTCTCGGAATGTCGAGCGCAAGCCATGGGTTACCTCGGTGCCGCCAGACGCAGCCCTCAGAGCGCGCAATAGTGACTGCTCTGAGATCGGCTGGCCTTCCGTCTGGCCTTCGAAAAGCAAAGAGCCCGTGGCCTCTTGCACGCGACTCTTGATGATTGTCACCGATCGATCACTAAGCGGCACGCGATGCTCACGATTGGATTTCGTCCGTTCGGCTGGAATAACCCACGTCGCGTTATCTAAATCGAACTCTTCAGCAATAGCGCCACGAGCCTCACCAGCTCGAACGGCGGTCAGAGCGATAAACTCTACAGCTCGCGCCGCGACACCGCTCTCAGCCCGCAGCGAAGCCATTACGGCGGGCATCTGGGCATAAGGCACGGCCTGATGGTGCTGGTCATCTTGTGCGGCATGTCTCGGAAGGATTGTAGATAGGGGGCCATTCAAAATAGCCGGGTTGTCTCCTGAATACTTGCCGTGAGCTATGGCAAAGTCGAAGACTGCCGCTATGCACCCCAGCGTGCGGCGGGCAGTTTCAGGCGCAGAGTTCCACTTGTCGAGAATGGCGGCCGCTACGTCAGAGCGCGTGATTTTTGCGATAGGCATGTGATGCAAGGCTTTGGCGAACTCACCTAACCGTGTGCGCCATTGATCCTTTACGCGCTCGTTCCTGCCATGCTTCGTTCTCAGTTCAATGACTGGATCGATGAGGGATAGGAACGTGTCAGGCGTGCGCTTCCGGTTCGCCTTGGCTTTTGTATCTTCCGGTTCAATCCCTTCAGCAAGGCTCTCGCGCAATTCATGAGCTTTCCTTCTGGCGAGGTCCAGACTAACCGGCGCTGTGCCCTGCCCGAAGCCGCCAAGGCCGAACTCTTTGCGAAGATCACCCCTTTTCCAAATGAACACCCAAGACGCAGAGCCGCCCTTGCGGACACGAAGATACAGACCGTCCCCATCCGAGTAGATTCCCGGCTTTTCAATCTTTTTGATACCCGCAACAGTGAGCTTATGCCTAGCCATTTTCGTTTCCCGTTGTCATAACCTTACAAAGAGAAATACGAGAAATAAGCGCAAAAACAAGAAAAAATGGCATTATTAGCCCTATTTTAGAGCGTAGCGCGGCACAGCCTGCCGCAGCCAGTCACATTCCTGCAAGCCCGCACCATTGAAGGGATCGACCAGCGTGCCGGAAACGATGCCCGCCAGGATCTGCGGCGCTGGCGGCACCTTGGCGATAGTGGCGACCAGTCGGTCGCGAATCCATGCCAATGCAGCCGAATCAGATTGGTAAAAGGGCGTGAATGCCAGAGACAACAGCTGGAACAACCGCACATGCATCCGCCGCGCTTTAGCATAGGCCGAAAGCGCGGCCTCCAGCTTGTCATGTTCCGCAAGCGCATGCGCCAACGCCGCCACATCGAGCAGGGCCATGTTGGCGCCCTGCCCGAGCTGAGGGCTGGTGGAGTGGGCCGCGTCGCCAACAAAAACCGTCCGCCCGCTATAGGGCACCATCACCGTGCGATGGGCGTAGCGCGCCAACGTCAGCTGCTCCCAATCGCCAATTTGCTCCAGCAACGGCTCGCATTCCGGCCAGTAGCCGCGGATCGTGTTCTTCCAGCGACCGAGTCCACGGTTGCGCACTTCATCGGCATCCGCGACTTTCAGGCTCCAGAACAATGCCGCCTGTTTCGGCATATCCGGCTTTCTGCCGCCGATCGGCAAGACGCCGATCATCACGCTCGCCCTGTCGTAACGCTGCGTCAGCGACGCTTGATCGACCAGGCCGTCGGGACAATCGAGCGTCGCCCAGAAGGCGCCGTAGGTGAGGTTTCGCGCGCGCGGCATGACGGGTGACGCCGCCACCAGCTCGGAACGCGCGCCGCTGGCATCGATGACGAGATCGTAGGGTCCGAGGCGCTCGCCGCCTTCGACGGAAAGGTAGCTGCCACCGCCTTCCTCAATCACGCCGACAACGCGCTGCCCTGTGTAAATCGGATGTCTCCGCGCAGAGACCTCATCATAAAGCGTGTCGAACAGCGCGGCGCGATGGACGCCGAGCCCGTAGCGACCGCCCGGCAACGCATTGTAGCGCACATCGAGCACAATGCGGCCACGGGTGGTTTCCGTGCCGAACAAGCGGTCGATCCGATTGCCGGCAGCACGGATCGCCGGGCCGAGCCCAAGCGATTCCAGCACGGTCAGCCCCGTCGGCTGCAGCATCAAAGCAGAGCCGACCGGCGCGGGGCTATCGAAGCGTTCGATAATGTCGGTCGCGTGACCGGCGCGGGTCAGAAAAAGAGAGGCAGCAAGACCGGCGGGCCCGGCGCCGACAATGGCGATTTTCAGAGGCTTCACTGCAGGGCTCAGTCCGGTGATTGATCAAAACTGGCGCGCGCCGCGCGCACGGCCTCGTGATTGGCCTCAGCCCAGTTCAAAAGCTGCGCCAGCGGCTCATAAAGCGAATAACCAAGATCGGTCATGCGGTACTCTACGCTCGGGGGCTTGGTCGGAAAAACCTCGCGGCCGATATAGCCATCGCGCTGGAGCTCGCGTAGCGTCTGTGTCAGCATGCGCTGCGAGATATCGGGCACCATGCGGCGCAGCTCGCCAAAGCGATAGGGTCGCTGTGCCAGTGCTTCCAGCAATAGCACCGACCACTTGCCGCCGATTTGCGAGATCAGATCCCGCACCGGGCAGTCTGTAAAAGTGACCTTGCTGATATCGACGGCACGCAACGGTACCTTCGTGCTACGCAAATTGACGACGGTGCTTGTGCTCAAGGCGGTTCCCTTTTGGTAACGTAGAGCCAAAAAACTGCCTCCTTTACAGATCGAAGTCAAACCCCAATCTAGTGCTAGTCTCTTTTTGAGAGCAACCAGACTCCTGCAAGTCCGCGGCGGTCAAACAAGGAAAAAGACATGAGCAGCACTCTTCTCGTCACCGGCGCTGCCGGGCAGCTTGGCCAGCGCGTCATTCATCACCTGCTGGAGACTTACAAGGTCGCGCCCGGCCGCATCATTGCCGCAACCCGCAGCCCGGAGAAGCTTGCCGACCTAGCCGCCAAGGGCGTGGTGACCCGCAAGGCCGATTTCGATGACGCCGCCACCCTGCCGGCCGCCTTCGCCGGTGTCGACCGGCTGCTGATCATCAGCACCGATGCACTCGCCGTCCCGGGCCTGCGCCTGAAGCAGCAGACGGCTGCCGTCGAGGCCGCGAAAAAGGCCGGCGTGAAGCACATTCTCTACACCTCGATGCCGGCCCCGGAAGGCTCGCTCGTCACCTTCGCACCTGACCACCTCGGCACCGAAAACGCCATCGAGGCCAGCGGCATCGGCTATACGATCCTGCGCGATGCCTGGTATTTCGACAACTACTTGCTCGGCCTGCCGCATAGCCTCGAAGTCGGCAAGTGGTATACCGCGACCGGCAATGGCCGCGTCAGCAACATCAGCCGCAACGATTGCGCTCTCGCCATCGCCGCGGCGCTGGCGTCCGACAAGACCGAAAACGCCACCTATACGCTGACTGGCTCAACTGCCCTCACGATCGAGGATGTTGCAAGCGTCGTCAGCAAGATCACCGGCCGGCCGCTTGAGGTCGTGCAGGTCAACGACGAACAGTTCGCCGCCGGCCTCACCGGCGCCGGCCTGCCGAAATTCGTGGTCGACATGCTCGTCTCCGCCGACGCCAACACCCGCGCCGGCAATTTCGACATCCTGACCAACGATTTCAACAAGCTGACCGGTAAGGAACCGCAGACGCTGCGCAGCTTCGTCGAGGAACACAAGGCCGCATTGCTCGGCTGAGTTCGGGAGCGGCTGAGCAAGACGTCTTTGCCGCTACCTCAAGTATAGCCCCTCACCCCGCAAGCGGGGCGAGGGAGTTTTCACGCCTGAAGCATGAGCTCTAATCGAGTGATGTAATCATTGGTTTGCGCTGTTGTCCCTTCTCCCCGCAATGCGGAGAGAAAGCTAGGATGAGGGGCCCGGCACAATAGCGCGCCACCGGCACTTTATCGGACCAATCAGAAATGTTCAGCTTCAAACCACCTGCCCGCAGGCCCGGCGGAAGCGCCGCACCGTTTCGGCCATGCCGTATTCCAGCGCATCGGCGGTCAACCCGTGACCGATGGACGTCTCGGCAAGCTTCGGAATGCGCTTGAGGAGCGCAGGCAGGTTGGCGACCGTCAGGTCGTGACCGGCATTGACGTCAAGGCCGTTAGCGAAGGCGGCATCAGCGGTCTTTCCGAGCATCTCCAGAAAGACGGCAGCCCGTTCCGGCGCATCGTAGCAGCCGCCGTAAGGACCGGTGTAGAGCTCGATGCGATCGGCACCGACTTCCTTGGCGATCTTCACGGCGTCGGCATCGCCGTCGCCATCGGCAAACAGCGAAACGCGGCAGCCGATCTTCTTGTACTTGGCAACGACATCAGCCAGGAGCGCACGGTTCTTACGGAAATCCCAGCCATGATCGGATGTCGACTGCGTGGGGTCGTCCGGCACAAGCGTCACCTGTTCGGGCTCAGCCGAAGCGCAGAGATCGAAGAGCTCATCGGTCGGATAGCCCTCGATGTTGAACTCCGCCTCGGGAAACTCGTCATCGATCAGCGCACGTATATCGGGCAGATCGGAAAAGCGGATATGCCGCTGATCGGGGCGCGGATGAACAGTCAAACCGCTGGCGCCAGCAGCAAGCGCGATACGGCCAAGCCCGGTGACGCTCGGCCAGGGAAGATCACGCCGATTGCGCAGCATCGCGATGGCGTTGAGGTTCACGGAAAGCTTGGCAGGCATGATCGAAATCCCTGATTTTCAAAGCGGATGGTAGCGTCGTTTTATGCCATTACGGCCAGCAAAACCAACGAGATTCCGACATCAATCCATGCAAAACTTTGATAGGCGCGCCGCACCAATGCCACCACATGGTGACGGATCTATGGAGAGGCCTGACGTTGTGCTAGCGGACGATCGTCAGCGTCTCGGCGGCGCGGGTAATGGCGGTATAGAGCCAGCGCTCGCGCGTATCGCGAAACGCCCAGCTCTCGTCGAACAGCACCACATTGTTCCACTGCGAACCCTGCGCCTTGTGCACCGTCAGCGCATAGCCATAATCGAACTCGTCATAGCGCTTGCGTGTCGACCACGGGATCTCGCCCTCGACATCTTCAAAGGCCTGCTTCAGCAGCTTGATCTTCGCAGCACCTCGATCCATGTCGTCATCTTCCGGGCGGATCAAAAGATTGATGCCAGGTTTCGTCGTTTCCCTGGAAGAAGTCATGACCTGCCAAAGCGAGCCGTTGAGCAGCCCCTTGGCGGGATCGTTGCGCAGGCAGACCAGCTTGTCGCCGGATTGCGGGTAGTCGGCCGTAAAACCTTTAAGCTCGCGCAAGCGCTGATTGTAGCGTCGGCGCGTCCTGTTGGTGCCGACCAGAACCTGATCGGCCTCCATCACCAGCGGCTGCGTGACCTCGTTCTTCGAGATCACCTGCGCGGTGCCATAGTCGCCGTGCATGATTTCCTTGCCCTCGCGCACCTGCATGGCAAGCTGGATAATCGGATTATCGCGGGCCTGACGATGAATGTCCGTGAGCAGATAATCCGGCTCCTCGTTCGTGAAGAAACCGCCGCCGGAAACCGGCGGAAGCTGTCCCGGATCGCCGAGCACCAGAATGGGCGTCCCGAAACTCATCAGATCCTTGCCGAGCGCTTCGTCCACCATCGAGCATTCATCGACGATGATCAGCGCGGCCTTGGCGACCGGGCTCTGGCGATTGATGGTGAACATCGGGGCGATCGATGTCTTGCCCGTCTCTTCGTCCTCGACGGCCTCTTCGCCGCGCGGCCGGTAGATCAGCGAATGGATGGTCTTGGCATTCGAGGCGCCGCGCGAGCGCAACACCTGCGCCGCCTTACCCGTAAAGGCCGCAAACAGCACCTCGCCATCCACATGCTCGGCAAAATGCCGCGCAAGCGTCGTCTTGCCCGTGCCGGCATAGCCGAAAAGGCGAAACAGCGGCGAGCGCCCTTCCTTCAGCCACTTGGCGACGGCCTGAAGCGCTTCATCTTGTTGCGGCGCGAATTGCATGGGCCGAAATGGCAGGATTCGGCGGCAGGAAGCAAGCAGTAAAAAATACCCGGCGGATAGGGAATAAAATCAGGAGCACCCGTGTCTCATGTCCGGCAACGCAAAATGCGGGGCCTGGACTACTATCGTCCACCACCCGAGGAGAGACATCATGAAGACTCTGAGTTTCCTGGCCGCGCTGGCTGCGGCATCGGCCTTTGCCACAGCCGTTTTCGCCGCAGCACCCGTCAAGACGGTCGAAAGCGCCAAGGGCAAGGTCCTTGCCGGCGAAAACGGCAAGACGCTCTATACCTTCAAGAACGACAAGGCTGGCGAGTCCAATTGCAACGACGATTGCGCAAAAGCCTGGCCGCCGTTCATGGCCGATGGCAAAGCCAAGGCAGAGGGTGCATATTCGATCATTACCCGCAAGGACGGAATGAAACAGTGGGCAAAGGACGGCATGCCGCTCTACTTCTTCGTCAAGGACGCAAAGTCCGGTGATATCGCCGGCGACGGCTTCAAGGGCCTCTGGAATGCCGCACGGCCCTGATCGGACCGAAAACGGCGCGGCGGGAGCCTCCCCCGCGCCGGATGGTTTCGAGGCGGAGGTGCTGGCGCTCCTCCCCTCGCTGCGACGCTATTCGCGCAGCCTCACCCGTTCGGATGCCGATGGCGAAGACTTGCTTCAGGATTGTGTTGAGAAGGTTCTGACTCGGCGCAGCCAATGGCGCGGGCTGAACCTGCGCGGCTGGGTGCTCACCATCATGACCAATCTCTATCGCAACGGACTGCGCCAGCAGGGCAACCGCAGCTTCGTCGATATCGATGAAAACAGCCACTTGTCCACAGCCGAAACCGACAATGATCCACTGCAACGGTCACGCCTGGAAACGGCCCTGGACAGCCTCGGCGAAGACTATCGCGCCGTGCTGATGCTCGTCGTCGTCGAAGGCTACAGCTATCAGGATGTCGCGGAAATGCTCGATATCCCGATCGGCACCGTAATGTCGCGCCTATCGCGCGCCCGTCAGAAGATGACCAGCCTGCTGAATACAGACAATATTGTCACGCTTCGGAGACCAAGATGAACGAAAACAACCCGACCGTGACCGAAGCGGACCTTCATGCCTTTGCCGATGGTTTACTGCCGCCGGAAAAGCAGGCGGAATTGAAAGTATGGCTGACCGAAAATCCCGAAGACGCCGCTGCCGTTGCGGCTTGGCAGGCGCAGAACAATGAAATCCGGGCCATGTTCTCCCCCTATGCCGCATCGAAGGACAGCGACGCGGACCTCATTTCCAGAAGCGGAAGCACATCCACTGTTCAGGCGTTTCCAGCACGACCAAGCCGCAGACTGATGATGCTCGCCGCCTCGCTGACGCTATTCGTCGCCGGCGCGGCAGCAGGCCATTTCGGCCTTGATCTTTTCGCACAACCCGAATTGCAAATGACCGCCATCGAGGCCTTGCCGCAGCAGGCGCATTCAGCCTTCGTCGTCTATGCCAGCGATGTCCGCCATCCGGTCGAAGTAGGCGCGGATCAGGAGGCGCATCTCGCCACCTGGCTCGGCAAGCGCATGAACATTGCCGGCCTCAAGGTGCCTAGCCTGCAAAAGCTGGGCTTTCAGCTGGTCGGTGGCCGGCTGCTGCCGATCAACGGCACGCCAGGCGCCCTGTTTATGTATGAAAATGCCAGCGGCCAGCGCCTGACCGTGTTGGTGGGGCGTAATAGTGGAAACACCACGACGAGCTTCCGCTTTGCCAGCAACGACGCCGTCGAAACCTTCTACTGGATCGATGGCCATCTCGGCTATGCCGTCACCGGCGAGATCTCACGCGATATGCTGCGGCAAGTAGCGGACGAGTGCTACAAGCAGTTCTCGTCTTAGCCTATTAAGAGCGCTGAAGCGTTTCCGCGAATTGCCTTAGCGCTGCGGATCGTTTTCCAGCGCGATCGGCTTTCCGTGCGGCGTTGCCTCCGCCGCGCGTTGCCAGCTTTTCTGAAGAGCCAGGATCGCATCGGCATCGGCAATGCCCTTCGCCACAAGCAGGCCAGACAACGCCGCCACCCAGCAATCGAAATAGTCGCTGCCGTCAGGTGCGCAACCTGGCTTGTGCAACTCGGCCGACAGCCGCTCCGCCCATTCGCTCCAGGCAAACAAGCCCTTCTCATGGAGGTGAACGGTCATAGCAAAAGCGTCCGCCGCCCAGGGCTCTGGAAAGACCGGCTCGCCATCGGTAGACTTCGGCAACCCCGGCGATTGCGCCAGAGACGATGCGACCTCACACGCGCTCAAGATAGCTCTCCCAAGCGTCGATCGAAACCGTCAGCGAGGGATCGGATCCCTCACCCCATATCTCGGCGCCGTCAAAGACCACCGTATAGACCCATTGCGGATTTTCGCCGCGGCCATGGGCGTTGTCGTCGGGGAACACGAACGAGCCCTGCACGGCCTCGACAACACCCCTCTTGGCGCGGGCGTAGCGCGGCAATCTGGTGTGGCCGGTCGGATTGAAATTCTTCGTCCGCACATGATCGCCGACGGCGAAAAGCGGTGTGGTATCGACCGGCCGGTCGCAAGGACCACCTTTGGTCAAAACGCCATCGACCATATCCGCCTTCAAAACCCGCTTCGGCACCCTGCCCTGCTCAAGCGAGTGACCGGTGCGTAGCTCCTCGGCCGTGGCGAAACCGTGCCGCTCCAGCAGCGTATCGACGGCACGAGTCCAGATTTCGTAGTAGCTGGCGCCAAGATAGCTGGCCGGCGGAATGTTTTCGCGCGCATGCCGGCTTTCATCGATGTTCCAGGCGCCGAAGGCGCCGCAGGAAAGCGTGATGCCGAGCGCACGCTTTTCCCATTCCGCATGAAAATAGGGCTCGTTCGGCTCCGGGGCGACCGGACCGAAGCCCATCTGACCGCCGAGATCGTGTGGACCGTTCATAGCGCTGCCTCCGGCGCGTTAGCGAGCGCAGTTCCGATCATGGCATCGCGGCTGACGAGATCCGCCAGCGCCGCCTCGTCCATGCCTTCCGAACCAGCCGGCCGCTCAGGAATCACCAGGTAGCGAAGTTCCGCCGTCGAATCCCATACGCGGATCTTGGTTTCCTGTGGCAATGTCAGGCCGAATTCGGCCAGCACGCCGCGCGGGTCGATCACCGCACGCGACCGATAGGCCGGCGCCTTGTACCAAACGGGCGGCAGCCCGAGCACGGCCCACGGGTAGCAGGAGCAAAGCGTGCAGACGATCAGATTATGCGTTTGCGGCGTGTTGAACACCGCGCGCATATGCTCACCCTGACGGCCGGTAAAGCCGAGGCTTGCAATGGCCGCTGTCGCGTCGCGCCGCAACCAGTCGGCAAACTCTGGATCGCTCCAGGCCTTCGCCACCACGTGCGCGCCATTGCGCGGCCCGACCTTCGTCTCATAGGTTTCGACGATACGGTCGATCGCCGCCGGGTCGATCAGCCCCTTTTCCGTCAGCAGCGTCTCGAGCGCCTTCACGCGCGCCTGCATGTCGGAATAATGGTTGTCGTGGTGATGGTGATGATCGTCTTCATCATGCGAGTGTCCGTGGGACATGGCCGTCTCCTATCGCTTGCCGATTACTTTAGCATCGGCCAGAGACTGAGCACCAGCAGGACGGCCATGGTTATGTTGAACCATTTGAGCCGAACGGGATCGGCCAGCCAGTCGCGCAGCGCCGAGCCGAAGCCGGCCCAGGTCGACACGCTGGGCACGTTCACGGCGGCAAATGCCAGCCCGACGAGAAGGACGCTGAAGAGATAGAGTTGCTCGTTGGTATAGGTCGCCATGGCGGTAACGGCCATCACCCAAGCCTTGGGATTGACCCATTGGAACGCGGCAGCGCTCATGAAGCTCATCGGCTGCGCAGAATCCTCGCTTTCTGTCAGGCTGCGCGAAGTGCCGATCTTCCAGGCGATCCAGACGAGATAGACGCCGCCCGCGAATTTCAGCACGGTGTAGAGCAGCGGCACAGTATGCAGCACAGCCCCCAGGCCCAGGCCTACGCCGAGCAGCAGCGACAGAAAGCCGACGCCGATGCCAAGCATGTGCGGAATGGTACGCCGAAAGCCAAAGTTCACGCCCGAAGCAAACAGCATCATGTTGTTCGGCCCAGGGGTGATCGAGGTTGTGAATGCAAAAAGTAAGAGAGCCAGAAATGTATCCAGCGCCATAATGCCTCCTTGGACACCGTACGTGACGAGGGGCGGCATCCAAAATTCTTCTCATGATACGGTTCGTGCACGCCAACTACGGCGACGCATGGTCGAGCCGACATTAGTTCGCAGGCAATACTAAAGCCATAGGACGATTGTCACGGTGACATCAAGGTCGCCGATTGCAATCCCGTGGAATGAACCTATCCTTCCCTCTGTAAAGCGAGGACATGCCATGCGAGAGCCCATCCCGACAGTCACCCTCCCCTCCGGCATTGCCGTTCCCGCGCTTGGTCAGGGGACCTGGAACATGGGGGAGAGTGCCGCCAAGGCCAGAGACGAGATCACCAGCCTAAAAACCGGCCTCGATCTCGGCATGACGCTGATCGACACGGCAGAAATGTATGCCGACGGCGGCTCGGAGGAGATAGTCGGCAAGGCGATCGAAGGACGGCGCGACGAGGTCTTTCTGGTCAGCAAGGTCTACCCCGCCAATGCAAGCCGCAAGGGCGCAGTCGAAGCCTGCGAACGCAGTCTGAGGCGCCTGAACACCGATCGCATCGATCTCTATCTGCTGCATTGGCGCGGAAACTACCCCCTCGAAGAGACCGTGGAGGCTTTCGAAGGACTGAAGGCAGCAGGCAAGATCGAGGCCTGGGGCGTCTCGAATTTCGACGTTGATGATATCGATGAGCTGCTTTCCGTGCCGAATGGCGGCAATGTCGCCGCCAATCAGGTGCTCTACAATCTTGGCCGGCGCGGCATCGAATACGATCTGCTGCCCTGGTGCCAGGACCGCAGCATTCCGATCATGGCCTATTCGCCGATCGAGCAAGGCCGCCTGCTCCATCATCCCGAGCTGATCCGCATTGCCAAGACCTATCAGGCCACGCCAGCCCAGATCGCTCTCGCCTTCCTGCTGGAACGCGACGGCGTGATATCGATTCCGAAATCATCGAATGCGCAGCGTGTCGAGGAGAACCGTGACTCCATAGATGTCGACATGACCGATGAGGATTGGGCCATCCTCGACGCCGCCTTCCCGCCGCCATCGCGAAAGAAATCATTGGAAATGCTGTAGGTTCAGGCAGCGGCCTTCTGCTGCGCAACAATCAGCTCGATTGCCCGGAAGACATCGATCTCCTGCCAATCAGCAGGATCGCGATAGGTGGGATAGAGCGAAAAGGCGGCCGCGGCGATCTGGTCGACAGTCCGCCGCTTCGTCCGACGCCCGGCAAGCGTAGCCTTGGTGTAGACGCCGAAATGATCCTCGGTCACGCCCCAGCCTGCATAGAAGGGGGCGGCATAGCAGCGAACCGGAATACCGCGCAGCAGCGCATCGAAACCGAACTGGCTCGAGACCGTCCAGACCTCGTCGACGACATCTAGTATCGACGCTACCGACACTTCATCGTCAAGAAGGATTGCATCGCCTTTTGATGCATCATCTGTAAGATACCCCTTACGAAGTCCGGCCATCACATCCGGATGGGTTCGGATCAGGCATTGCGCGCCGCTTGCCAGTCCTTCCGTAAGCATCCGCTCGAAGGAAGCTGGCGAGCCAAGTGCTCTGCCGACCGAAACATCACCAACGACCTGATCGACCAAAAGGATGCGACGCTTTGCCGTCCGCTCGATACGAGGCGGTTGATGAGGAAGATGATTGTATTTCGAAAGCTTGTTGAGAACGATCTGCTCTCGGATGGTGCGGCCGAGATCGCCAGCCTCCTCGGTGCCTTCTATGAGACGCTCAAGCCGCGACGGTCGGCCTGCATCGACAGGTAGGCCGAGATCGTCGATGACGATGGAAAGCGGAACGGCGCCGGCCTTGCCGAGCCCCATGGACCGCAGAAAGCCATCTTCCAAATGCCAATGCCGTAGTTGACGAAACCGCGCAATCCTGGCCGCCGTCTTGGCAGGTGCGCGGCCGCCCCAGGAGACGACACCGCCTATGCCTGGAGAAAGGATCGACGCCAGCTTCTGCGAACCGAAATAATGTCCGAGCCAGGGAAAATCGCCGCGCACGAAGAACGCCGCGCCAAGGCGCATGTCCGCCGGCGGATGCCACGGCTTTTCACCGAGATCAGGCAAAACCTCGCCAGCAACGATTGCCACCTTCTACCCCCGCTGCAAATAGAGCCGACAATCCGGACCGGGCATCGCAGAAATTAAGCGACGCCCGCGAGCCGGTCAACGATGCAGCTCTTACATTCCCTGCGAGCCGCGGTTCATCGCTGCAATGCCGGTGCGGCAGACTTCGATGAGGCCGAGCGGCTTGATGATGGCGATGAACTGATCGATCTTCGAAGACTTGCCGGTGATTTCGAGAATGAAGTGCTCGACGGTCGCATCCACCACCTTGGCATGGAAGGCATCGGCCAGCCGCAGCGTTTCGGCGCGGGTCTCGCCGCTTCCCGTGACCTTCAGCAGCGCCACTTCGCGCTCGATCGGCCGTTCCTGGCCAAGTTCGCGGGCACGCACCGTGAGATCGACGACGCGGTGAACGGGAACAATACGCTCCAGCTGGGCCTTGATCTGCTCCAGCACCTGCGGCGTGCCGCGGGTTACGACGGTGATGCGCGACAGATGCGCCTGATGCTCGGTCTCAGAGACGGTCAGGCTTTCGATGTTGTAGCCCCGGCCGGAGAAGAGGCCGATGACGCGGGCGAGAACGCCGGGCTCGTTGTCGACGAGTACCGAAAGCGTATGGCTCTCGGCCGCCGCGGTTTCCGGCGAAATGAAATAGGCTGAGCCCGTGGGTTGAAGGTGTGCGTTCATTATTCCTGTTCCGTTTCCTCGGTTTTGTTCGGTATGCCAGCGAGATCGGCCGAGGCGCGGCTCCCGCCGCGCCCCTGGCTATCGATCAAACCAGCTGGCGACCCTTGGCGTCGATGGCGTTGGCAACGGCCTCATCGGTCGCTTCGTCCGGCAATAGCATCTCATTATGCGCCTTGCCCGAGGGGATCATCGGGAAGCAGTTGGCGAGATTGGCGACGCGGCAATCGAAAATGACCGGCTTGTTGACGTCGATCATCTCCTGGATGGCGGCATCGAGATCGCCCGGCTTCTCGCAACGCAGGCCGACTGCGCCATAGGCCTCGGCCAGCTTGACGAAATCGGGCATCGCTTCCGTATAGGAGTTCGACAGGCGGTTGCCATGCAGCAACTGCTGCCACTGACGAACCATGCCCATATACTGGTTGTTCAGGATGAAGATCTTGATCGGCGCGTTATGCTGAATCGCCGCCGACATTTCCTGAATGCACATCTGGATCGAGGCATCGCCGGCAATATCGATGACCAGGCTTTCCGGATGAGCGATCTGCACGCCGAGCGCGGCCGGCAGGCCGTAGCCCATGGTGCCGAGGCCGCCCGAGGTCATCCAGCGGTTCGGCTGTTCGAAACCGTAGAACTGTGCCGCCCACATCTGGTGCTGGCCGACTTCCGTCGTGATGTAGGTGTCGCGATGCTTGGTCAGCTCATAGAGACGCTGGATCGCATATTGCGGCATGATGACGTCATCGCTCGGCTTGTAGGCGAACGAATTGCGCGCACGCCAGCGAGTGATGCTGGTCCACCAATCGCCGAGGCGGTCGGCGGCCGGCTTCTGCGGCAGCGCCCGCCACAGGCGGACCATATCTTCCAGAACATTGCCGACATCGCCGAGGATGCCGATATCGACGTGAACGTTCTTGTTGATCGAGGAAGGATCGATGTCGATGTGGATCTTCTTCGAATTCGGCGAGAAGGCATTGAGGCGGCCGGTAATGCGGTCGTCGAAGCGCGCGCCGATACAGACCATGACATCGCAATCATGCATCGCCATGTTGGCTTCGTAAGAACCATGCATGCCGAGCATGCCGAGCCAGTTCTTGCCCGAAGCCGGATAGGCGCCGAGACCCATCAGCGTTGAAGTGATCGGGAAACCTGTCAGCTCGACGAGTTCGCGCAGCAGCCTGGAAGCTTCCGGACCGGAGTTGACGACACCGCCGCCGGAATAGATGACCGGCTGGCGTGCATTCTTCATCAGTTCGATCGCCTGGGTGATCTTGTTGAGATCGCCCTGAACCTTTGGCTGGTAGCTCTTCTGGGCGTCATGCGCTTCCGGCGGCGTATAGGTGCCGGTGGCGAACTGAACGTCCTTCGGGATGTCGACGACAACAGGACCAGGACGGCCGGTCTGCGCGATGCGGAAGGCTTCATGAATAACGGCGGCCAGCTGGTTGACGTCCTTGACCAGCCAGTTGTGCTTGGTGCAGGGCCTGGTGATGCCGACCGTATCGCATTCCTGGAAAGCGTCCGAGCCGATCAGCGACGTCGGAACCTGACCCGTCAGGCAGACGAGCGGGATCGAGTCCATCAAGGCATCCTGCAGCGGCGTGACGGCATTGGTCGCGCCCGGACCGGAAGTAACCAGCATGACGCCGACCTTGCCGGTGGAGCGGGCATAGCCTTCGGCCGCATGGCCGGCGCCCTGTTCGTGGCGAACCAGAATATGCTGGATGTCGTCCTGCTGGAAGATCTCGTCGTAGATCGGAAGCACCGCGCCGCCCGGATAACCGAAGATGTGTTCGACGCCGTTGTCCTTGAGCGCCTGCAACACGATCTCCGCGCCTGTCATTCGATTGCCGCTCGCCTGATTATCTGTGCCGGTCATACGTTTGTTCCGCTGTCTGCTGGAGGTTTGGGAAGATGAAATCTCGATTTCGGGCATAAAAAAAGGCCCCTCGGGGAGCCTGCCATCTAGCGCATGGGTGGCTGTCGCCGGATGGTTACACCATCCTGCCCATGCGCCTTCCCACCACGATAAGAATAATCGAGTTTTTCATGGGCCGAAGTGATAGACAGAAAATTTCGAAGCGTCAACGCGTGAAGCAATAAAAAATCGCGCTCGCCCCTATACCAGATAAAAAGCGCCTATTGCCGACAGGGTTTTGTTAAGCCGCACTCCCTATGCTTTACCATCTAACGCTTGGGGTAGCCGTTTGCTCAACAACGATCTGCAGACATCAGGCAAAGCGGGAGATCTTGATCGCCGCGATAAGCTAAAGCCGGGAAATCGCTTCCTCGGCCGCGTCGTCGCGTGCAATGGCTCGAGAGCGACGATCGCAGCCGTTGCCGAAGCTGGCGGCACCGACCTGACCGAACTCTGGTCTGTCGGAAAGCTGATCTCCATCAGCGTCGGGAAGAACCGCGTCGCCGCCCTTGTCTATTCCATGAACACCGAAAGCGTCGGCTGGGGCGAAGGGCAGGACAACCTCTTCCGCATCGAAGTGGAATTGCTGGGCGAGGTTCGGGTCGAGCCGGACGGCCGTGAAGAATTTTCCAGCGGCATTTCCGCCTATCCCTATCTCGGCGCCATCGCGCACCGCATCCGCGCCAGCGACCTCATGCGTATCTTCGATGCCGGCAAGGGCGACAGCTGCGTCGTCGGCAAGCTGACGCAGGACGAAAGCATCGACGCCTCCATCCATATTCCATCGATGCTGTCGAAGCATTTCGCCGTCGTCGGTTCGACCGGCGTCGGCAAGTCGACCGCCGTTTCGCTGCTATTGCACAAAGCGATAAGCGCCGATCCGAAACTGCGCGTGCTGATCCTCGACCCGCACAACGAATTTGCCGCCGCCTTTCCCCGCCATGCCGTCGTTATCGATACGGATACGCTTGACCTCCCCTTCTGGTTGATGCGGCTCGAAGAGTTCGGTGAAGTCGTCTTTCGCGGTCGCCCGGCGATACCGGAAGAGCTCGACGCCCTGCGCGATCTTATTCCCGAAGCCAAACGCGCCTTTAGGGGCAGCGATTCCGCATTGATGCGACGCCAGACCGAAAGGGCCTCGGTGACGGCCGATACGCCGCTCCCTTATCGCATGGCCGATCTGCTGGCGCTGATCGACGAGCGCATCGGCCGGCTGGAAGGCCGTCAGGAAAAGCCACATCTGCGCTCGCTTAAGATGCGCATCATCTCCGCGATCAACGATCCGCGCTATCACTTCATGTTCTCCAACAACACGATCACCGATACGATCACGGAGACCATCGCCAAGATCTTCCGCATTCCCGGCGACGGCAAACCGATCTGCACCTTTCAGCTTGCCGGAATCCCGTCCGAAGTCATCAATTCCGTAGCCTCGGTTCTCTGCCGCATGGCGTTCGAACTGGCGCTCTGGAGCGACGGCGCAATCCACATGCTGGTCGTCTGCGAAGAAGCGCATCGCTACATTCCCGCCGATCAGAGCCTCGGCTTCTTCCCGACGCGGCAAGCGATCGCCCGCATCGCCAAGGAAGGGCGAAAGTACGGCGTGTCGCTTGGCATCATCACCCAGCGTCCCGGCGAACTCGACCAGACGATCCTGTCGCAATGCTCGACGCTCTTTGCGATGCGTCTTGCCAACGACCACGACCAGGAAATCATCCGCTCGGCCATACCGAACTCCTCGATCTCGACGACCAGCTTCCTGTCGTCGATCGGCAATGGCGAAGCCATCGCCTTCGGCGCGGCCATTGCCGTGCCGATGCGCATGCGCTTCTCTCGCGTCAATGAGCACCTGCTGCCGAAAGCGACCGGCAGCGTGGCGAAGGTCAGCGACGAGTCGCCGGATACCGTCGACCTGCGCACGATCGTCAACCGTATGCGCGCGATTTCCGGCCCCGATATCGGCTCCCTGCAGCAAAGCTACGGCGCTGCCAGCGAGGCACTCGCCAATATCAGGAACGATCCTGATGATATGCCGGTCGAGCAGCCCGCATGGCGCCCGGCGGAAGCACAGGCGCCGCTGAACGAACCCTATCGACCGGATATGCTGCCCCGTGCCGCCGCCCCACAGACTGCCGCACCGGTACAGACGTCGATCGACAGCAGGCTTGCCGAACTGCGCCGCGAATTCCGCAGCAGCGACCCGGCAATCCCACGCACCGTCCCTGCAAGGGAGGAGGTACCTGCGCCGCCAAGGCGGGAACCTGGCCTCTCACTGCGGGACAGCCTTTTGAAGAAGCCGCTGGGCAGTCTTTACGACAAGGACTGACGCCGCAAATCAGGGGCTGAGCCGTTCCCAGCTTTCGTCCATCTGATTGCGAAACCAGGTCATCTGCCGCTTGGCATATTGTCGGGTCGCAGCCGCTCCGGTTTCGAGAACTTCATCGCGCGTCATCTCGCCTTTCAGCATGGCGGCGATCTGCGACACGCCGATCGCCTTCATGACCGGCATATCCGGTGACAATTCCTGCGCCAGCAGGGATCGAACCTCGTCTTCCGCGCCCATCGCCAGCATTTTCTCAAAGCGGCCGTTGATGCGCTGATGCAGCACCTCACGGTCGGGCAGCACGACGATCTTCCGCGCGCGGTCGGGATCGATCACGACAGGGCCTTGCTTGCCCTGATAGGCCGCGATGGATTGGCCGGTCGCTTCGATCACCTCCAGCGCACGAACGATACGCTGGCCATCCTGGCGGTTGAGGCTTTCCGCAACCGAAGCATCTCGATCAGCCAGTTCGCAATGCAGAACTTCTGCCCCTTCCGCCAGGAGCCGCGCACGCAGGCGGTCGCGAATCTCGGCGGGAATGGCGGGCATATCTGAGAGGCCGCCTGCCAGCGCCTTGAAATAAAGGCCTGTCCCGCCAACGAAAACGGGCAATCGCCCATGCTCGCGCAAGCGCTCGACAAGTTCGGTAGCCTCGCGCAGCCAGGCGCCTGTGGAGTAAGCCTGCCCCGCAGGGACATGACCATAAAGATGGTGCGGAATGTCCTCCATATCCTCTTCGGAAGGCCGGGCGGTCAGGACGCGTAGAGTATCGTAGACCTGCATACTATCGGCATTGATGACCACGCCATCGTGTGAACGCGCCAATTCGACCGCAAGCGCGGACTTGCCGCTCGCTGTCGGCCCGGTTATCAGGATCGCGTCGATATTGCTCATAAGGTTTCTGCTCATGACCTTCGTTGCCACGCTTATTGCCAATCCGTCAAACCCCGTTCTTGCTCCGGCGATAGCCGAACAGGCAGCGGAAGCCATCAGAGCCTCAGGACTTTACTGGCTGGCCGACGGCATTGCCTGCGATATCGCGCTGCGCGACGATACGGATCTACAAGCCGCAGAAGCCGACATCCTGACCGTGATCAGCAGCAAGCCGATCGATCTCGTCATTCAGCAAGCGGAAACCCGCCGCAAGAAGCTGCTGATCGCCGACATGGACTCGACCATGATCGGCCAGGAATGCATCGATGAACTGGCAGCCGAGGTCGGCCTCAAGGAGAAAGTCGCCGATATCACTGCGCGCGCGATGAACGGCGCGATCGCCTTCGAGCCGGCTCTGCGCGAGCGCGTCGCTCTGCTGAAGGGACTGCCACTTTCCGTTGTTGACGAGGTTATTGCAAAGCGCATCACGCTGACGCCGGGCGGTCCTGAACTGATCGCCACCATGAAGGCGAAGGGCTATTACACCGCCCTCGTCTCGGGCGGCTTTACCGTTTTCACCAGCCGCATCGCAGCGACGCTAGGCTTCGATGAAAACCGAGCCAACATCCTGCTGGAGGAAAGCGGCCTGCTGACTGGCTTCGTCAAGGAGCCCATTCTCGGCAAGCAGGCCAAGGTCGATGCCTTGAACGAGATTGCCGAAGAACTCGGCATTTCCACCGACGACGCTATAGCCGTCGGCGACGGCGCCAACGATCTTGGCATGCTGCAGCTTGCCGGCTCCGGCGTTGCGCTGCATGCCAAGCCAACGGTCTCCGCTCAGGCCAGAATGCGTATCGACCATGGCGACCTCACCGCCCTGCTCTACATCCAGGGCTATCGCAAGACGGACTTCATCAAACCGTAGAACGGCGCAAACCGCCGGATCGGGGCCACAGATGATCATCACCGAAACCGACCGACTCATCATCCGCAACTGGCGCGAGACGGACCGCGACCTGGCCTACGAGATCAATTCCGACGAGACCGTCATGGAGTTCTTCCCCTTCCGCCGCAACCGCAAGGAAGCGGACGCCTTCTTCGACCGCGTTCACTCGATGATCACGGAAACCGGATTTGGGCTCTACGCGCTGGAGCTGAAGGAAGGCGGCGAGGCAATCGGCTATTGCGGGCTGATGAGGACGGATCACCTCGAACCGGCCATTCCGGCGGGAACGATCGAGATCGGCTGGCGGCTGGTGACGCGACAATGGGGTAAGGGACTGGTCAGCGAGGCGGCGCGCGCTTTGCTGGCTTATGGCTTCGAAAAGCTCGGTCTGAACGAGATCGTTTCCTTCGCCGTGCATAATAATGTCAGATCGACCGCCGTGATGGAGCGGATCGGCCTGCATCGTGTCGAGGGCGGCGATTTCGATCATCCCAATGTGCCGGACACTCACCCTCATCTCAAACGCCACGTTCTCTATCGGCTGACTGCTGCCGAGTGGCGCTCAAAGCAATGACCCCTATCGAAACACTGCGACTGATCCTGCGGCCATGCTTGGATGAGGATCGCGAGCTGTTCTATGAGCTCAGCGCCGATCCGGCCGTGCTTGAGTTCTTCCCCTTCCGCCGCAGCCGCGAGGATGCAGACGCCATCTTCGCCATGATCCAGGACATGACGCCTGAACCCGGCTTCGACCTTCTCGTCATGGTCTTGAAGCACAGCGGCGAGACAATCGGGTTCTGCGGGCTATCGAAATTGCAGCTCGCGCCCATTCTGCCGCAGGATGTCGTGGAGATCGGCTGGCGAATCTCAGCACGCCATTGGAACAATGGCTATGCGACCGAATCCGGCTTGGCCCTTCTGCACCAAGCCTTCACCATCCTAGAGATCAAAGAAATCCTGTCGATTGCGGTGCATGACAACAGGCGCGCACTTTCAGCGATGGCCAAGATCGGCATGCAGCCCGATCCGGGCTGCGATTTCGACCATCCTCAAATTCCGGAGACGCATCCGCATCTGAAGCGCCACGTCGTCTATCGCCTGAGTGCCGCCGAATGGCGTGCAGAGCAGGCCGGACAGGCGACGCGCTGAATTCCTATTCCAGCGGAACGGCGATAAAGCGCAAGTCACCGTTCGGAGACGCGATCATCATCTGCGCGTTGCGGCGTCCCTCACGCTTCAGCGAAGATACCTTGTCCGATGCAGCACCGGGCGTCTGAACGAATTCCTGCGCGACCTCGACGACGACATCGCCCGGCTTCAGACCCTTTTCGGCCGCTGCAGAACCCGGCGCGACTTCCGTAATGACGACACCGTCGACGCTGTCGGCAATGCCGAAGCTCTTGCGGTTTTCGGCGGTCAGCTTTGCAAGCTTCATCCCGAGCAAGGCCGAGCTCGCCTGGGTTTGCGGTTGCGCCTGCGGCGACTGCTGCGGATTGCTGCCCTGGTCCTGTCCGTCCATGCCGTCATTGTCGTCATCACCCTCGTCGGGATTGATGACCCCGTCATGCTTGCCATTGCCATCCGGCGCGAGCTGCGGATGCTTTCCCTTGTCGCTGCTTGCCGCTGCGGCCTGGTTGCTGTCCTCCAGCCGGCCAAGCGTCACCTTGACGGTCTGCTCCTTGCCGTCGCGGAAGATGGCGACATCCACTTCCTTGCCGACCGAGCTTTCAGCAACGATGCGCAACAGGTCGCGCGTCTCATCCACCTCTTTGCCGTCAAACTTCAGGATGACGTCACCCGCCTTGATAGTGCCGTTGTCGACGGGGCCGCCCTTGATGACGCCGGCCACGAGCGCGCCTTTCGCGCTGCCAAGACCGAGGCTGTTGGCAACATCATCCGTGACCGGCTGGATGCGCACGCCGAGCCAGCCGCGGCGGGTCTCACCGAAATTCTTCAGCTGATTGACGACGCCTTCCGCCAATTCCGACGGAACGGCAAAGCCGATGCCGATCGAACCGCCGCTCGGAGAGATGATGGCGGTATTGATACCGATCACCTCGCCCTTCATGTTGAAGAGCGGGCCGCCGGAGTTGCCCTTGTTGATCGCCGCATCCGTCTGGATAAAATTGTCGTAAGGGCCGGCATTGATATTGCGCCCACGCGCCGAGACGATCCCGATGGTCACGGAACCGCCGAGGCCGAAAGGATTGCCGATCGCCATCACCCAATCGCCGATCCGCATCTTGGAGGAGTCGCCGAACTTGACCGCCGTCAGCGGATGCTTCGGCTCGACCTTGAGCACCGACAGATCGGTCTTCGTGTCCGTTCCGATCAGCTTGGCCTTCAGCTTGGTGCCGTTCGGAAAAATCGCCTCGATATCGTCGGCGCCTTCGATGACGTGGTTGTTGGTGACGATATAGCCGGCGGGATCGATGACAAAGCCAGAGCCGAGCGAGCTCACCTTGCGGTTGCGATCGTCGTCTTTCTTGTTGTTGAAGAAATCGTTGAATTCATCCTGGTAGGGCGAATTATCCGGCAGCTTCGGCGTCGCCGGCCCGTTTCCCTCATCCTTTACCTTCTGCGACGTGGAGATGTTGACGACGGCGTCGAGCAGGCCGGAGGCCAGATCGGCGACCGAGGCCGGGCCTGCATTCAGCGTCGGGTTCATTGTCACCGTCGGTGAGGTCGCTGGCGGCGTCTGGATGTTGGAGGTTGCCGGCACCTGAGCGCCGGCCGCCGCACCGCTATTTTGTACCTGAGCGAAAGCCTGTCCTGCACTCCCCACAACCGGGCCGGCAATCAAAGCTATGCTGGCCAGCAAAGCGCAGGAACGTCTGAAAGGCAGGCGATTGATCGGGGCCATCAGGCATCCTCATTGAGAAAGGGAAATCTTGTATAAGCATCAACATAAGGCGGAATGATGAAGCGTGAAATCACCTTTTTGCGATATCCCCGAACCTCGATCCGACCGCTGGATTCATCGCAAGTGTGACGCTGTTTCGCAAAAGAAAAAGGGCCGCCGTGAGGCAGCCCTTTGATTTCTTTCGGTCGACGCATCAATTTGCCGGTGTCGCCGGATTGGCGAGTGCCGGTGCGCCGGCAGGACTATCGAAGAACTTGAAGAAGTCCGATTTGTTCGGCGGAAGGACCAGCGTCTTGCCGCCGGAGCCAAGCGCCTTGTTATAGGCGGCCATCGAACGATAGAACTCGTAGAAGTTGGGATCACGCTTCGAGGCATCGGCGAAGATGGCGTTGCGCTCGGCTTCGCCCTGACCACGCAGAACTTCCGAGTCCTTTCGCGCATCCGCGACGATCTCGACAACCTGACGGTCTGCGATCGCGCGGCGGCGCTGGCCTTCTTCGTTACCTCTGGCGCGGATCAGTTCCGCCTCCGCCAGACGCTCGGCCTTCATGCGGTCGTAGGTGTTTTGCGACACTTCCTGGGACAGGTCTGTGCGGCGAATGCGAACATCCTCGATATTGAGACCAAGCGTCTCCGCATCGCGATGCAGATCGTCACGCACTTCGGTCATCATGGAGGCGCGTTCGTTGGAGAGCGCCGCTTCGAAACCGCGCAGACCGTAGACACGGCGCAGCGAGGCGTCGAGGCGGGTTCTCAGACGCGATTCCGCAGCGTCCCGATCGCCCGACACCGTCTCGCGGAACTTGCGGGCGTCGGTGATCTTGTAGATCACAAAGGCATCGACCTCATAGAACTTGCCGCCCGAAACCTGGACACGGATATTGTCCAGATCGAAACGAAGCTCCTGCTGCTGGATGTACTGCACGCGGTCGGCATCCATAAAGGCGAAAGGCAGCTTGAAATAGAGGCCCGGCTCGGTCTTGACCGCGCGGATCTGACCGAAACGCAGAACGATGGCCTGCTCGCGGGCATTGACCACGAACACTGACGAGTAGATGAGCAACAGCACCACCGCGAGCGCGATGAGAATAGTTGGCAAACGGCTGGACGTCATTATTTGGCCTCCGGCTGAGTTGCGGTAGCGGGCTTGCTCGCCTGCGGATTGGACTGCTTGCCGACTTCATTGAGCGGCAGGTAGGGAACGACGCCCTGCTTGTCGTCGATGATGACGCTGTTGGAATTGCCGATGACGGCCTCCATGGTTTCAAGGAACAGCCGCTTGCGGGTGACTTCCGGCGCCTTGACGTATTCGTCGTAGATCGAGATGAAGCGCTGCGCCTCACCCTGTGCTTCCTTCACGACGCGATCCTTGTAGGCGGCCGCCTCTTCGCGGATCTGCGCCGCACGGCCGCGGGCCTGACCAAGCTGCTGGTTGGCGTATTGATTGGCCTCTTCCACCTGCTGATCTTCGTTCTGCTCGGCGCGCTGCACTTCTTCGAATGCATCGGCCACTTCCCGTGGCGGCGAGACATCCTCGATCGGCACGGCATTGATGGAGATGCCGGCGCCATAGCGATCCATCGTGTCCTGGATGATATTTCGGACCTGAACGGCAATTTCCTGGCGGTTATCGCGATAGATGTCCTGCGCAGGACGACGTCCGACGATTTCGCGCATGGCGCTTTCAGATACCTGCTGCAGCGTCTCGTCCGGGCTTTCGATCTTGAAAAGATAGGATTGCGGATTGGTTACCGTATAGAGAACCGAAAACTGCACGTTGACGATGTTCTGATCGCCCGTCAGCATCAGGCCGTTGGTCGAACCGGCGCTCGAACGGCTGCCGATATTGCGCTGTTGCTCGGTGACCTTGACGAACTCGATGCGATCCACCGGCCAGAAATGGAAGTGCAGGCCAGGCATCGAAACTTCCTCGCGCGGCTTGCCGAAACGCAATTCCACGCCGCGCTCGTCCGGCTGTACCGTATAGATACACTGGATCAGCCAGAAAATGCCGATAATCGCAGCAATGATGAAGAAGACACCAGCATTGAAGCCGCCAGGGACGAAGCCCTTCAGGCGGTCCTGGCCACGGCGAATAATATCCTCGAGATCCGGAGGCCCTCCATTGCCGCTTCCGCGCGGCCGGTTCGGTCCTTGCCCCCAAGGTCCCTGGTTATTTCCACCGCCGCCGCCGCCCCATGGGCCACCGCCGCCGCCATTCTGATTGCTCCAAGGCATCAAAACCTCTTTGTTTGTTGACTCCCAGCATCGCGCCGAACCCGCAAAATTCGCGGGTAGCAGCGATTGTTTCCCGTTATAGGTATCGACGCACCTGCTTTCAACGCAACTTCAGGAAGTTCGGCGGATTAACTGGAAAAAATTTGTTTTTTGGGGACAGCTTTTACGCTTTTCGCCTGACATAGACAACGAAACGCGTCGCATAGCTGTCCTTCTCGCCAGCCGGCACGGCAAGCTCGCTTTCGACTTGCCAGAGGGCTGGGTCGATAGCCGGAAAGGAAGTGTCTCCATCCACATCCGTTTCGACATGCGTGACCAGCAAACGGTCTGCCAGGACGATCGACTGACGATAGATTTCACCACCGCCGAGAATGCAGATTTCGTCAGCATCGCTCTCCGCCGCAAGCCGGGAAGCGACATCGATAGCCTCGTCAAGCGAATGCGCCGCCGTGACCCCTTCCGCCGAAAACCCTGCATCGCGTGTGATGATGATATTCGGCCGGCCGGGCAGTGGTCTGCCGATCGATTGAAAGGTCTTGCGTCCCATGATGACGGGTTTGCCGAGCGTCATCGCCTTGAACCGCTTGAGATCGGACGACAGCCGCCAGGGCATGTCACCGTCACGCCCGATGATGCCGTTGCGCGATACGGCAACGACGATGGTTTTGATCGGTTGGCTCATGCTTCTCCCTCGGACAAAAGTCGTCATAGCCGACACGAATCGGGAGACGATACGGTCATACGATAGTCGCGACACGAGATAAAAAGCACCCCTTTCCGCACGTCGTCAGCGGTTGTTCAGTCTGTCGAGTTGCCCCGCCAGCAGGCCGCCGCCTTCCCGATCTGCCGCCATCTTTCGATAGAGCCCGGCCATGCCTTTGAATATCAAAGCTGCCGGATCGTCGTCGCCGAGGAATTCGGAAATCTCCTCCATCTCGGCAACCCAGCGATAGGCCTTCGGATACATGTCGGGGATAGCATTCACCAGTTTCGCATCGAGATCCGGCAAGCTTTCCTGCAATTCGCGTTTCAGAGCCTCGTCCGCCCCCGAACGGATCGCGGCGAGCAGCATGGCCGTGCCGAGACCGGTCACGCCCTTGTTGATGCCGGCATAGCACATTTTCAATGCGGACGCCGCGCCGATCGGCCCATCGATGCGGCGCACCTGAAGACCGTGCTCGGCCAGCACGGCACTGCTGTCGGCCGCATCGCCGCTGACATAGAGTTTGGGCCCCTTCTGACCGGTCTTCGGCGGCCCGCCGATGATGGAGCCATCGAGAACAACGCCGCGATCGCTGCCGAAGATCGACGCGACCTGCATCATCGTCTGCGGCGAAATCGCATTGCAGTCGATGAAGGTCGTCTTCGTGCCGTGTCGGCATATCGCAGCAGCGACCTGCTCGGCGACGGCAATGGCGTTGGCGGGCGGAACGATGGAAAGGATCAGGCCTGCGCCGGCGATGGCATCGAGACCGACGGCTTCCATGCCCGCAATCTTCGCCCGTTCGATCGTCGCCGCTGAACGACCTTCGAGATAGGTCAGCACCCTCGCACCGTTCTCGGCCAAACGCCGCGCAATGGCGCTGCCCATGGCGCCAGCTCCGATGACTGCGATATCCACGGCCGCTCTCCTTCTCCGCACAAGGACGGCAGCAGCATAGCGGCTATCGCCCAACCGAACGAGTGGAATGCCACGCGGTAACACGAAGTTTAGCGTCGAGTTGCAGAGCCCGTCCGCCTGGCGGCTCATCCGCCAACACGACCCCGTGGACGCACCTCACGCGTTGCGAAGCACCAGGACGGCGTAGATGCACAAATCCCCGCTTTCATTCCTGAAGACGCAATCCGTCGGCGGGCCGAGCTCGAGACAATCGCCGACAGCCATCAGGTGCTTGGCATCCCCTTCGAGAAAGGTCAGTTGCCCGTCCAGTACCCAGATGAGTTGCCGCATGAAGGTGTAAGCCGATGCAGGCATGGGAACTTCCGCGCCCGCAGGCAACTCGATGCGAACGAGATCCAATGGCAGATCGGACTTCGGGGAGACGTGCCGTCGCTCGTAACCCGTTTGCGGATCGACCCAGACGGGCTGCTCTTCCTTCCTCAGGAATCGGCCCTGCTGCATCTCCGCGCGCGCCATCAGGGTCGACATGCTGAGACTGAAGGCACCGGAAAGCTTGCCGAGCAGCGTCGCCGTCGGGCTGCTCTCGCCGCGCTCGATCTTGTGGATCATGGCACGGGAAACAGCCGAGCGTTCCGCCAGCTCCGTCAACGACCAGCCGCGACTCTCACGTTCCAAGCGAATGCGTGCGCCGATGCGCCTATCGATATCATCAGGTTGCGACATCGGTACACTATAGTAGACAATCACAGGAATGACAATCAAAGCCAGCGGCCTTCGAATGATCGCCTCATGCAATGTTCAAGAGCACGGAGAACAGGCTGAATGTCTGCCAAAGGAAGTCGCCATCCATTGAAATAGGCTAAGTTTCATCAAAATCACCAGTGATGCCAGCTGCCGGCGCCGCTGTTAGCTTGCTGGATTTTTGTAATAATATAGTGGACAGATGTTGAAATCGGTGTATGACAGCATGGACCGATAGGATAGGCGTCCATCCAATTTAGTGGATGGCCGATGGAGCCGCCGATGCAAATTCGCGATGCGAGAGATGAAGATCTCGCGGGAATAACCGCGATCTACAATGATGCAGTCGCCAATACCGCCGCGATCTGGAACGAGACGCAGGTCGACATTGGCAATCGCCGGCTATGGCTGCAGGATCGGCACAAGCTGGGCTATCCGGTACTGGTGGCGACCGACGACCATGGCGACGTAATCGGTTATGCCTCCTTCGGCGACTGGCGCGCCTTCGACGGCTATCGGCACACGGTGGAACACTCCGTCTATGTCCGCAATGATCAATATCGAGGCGGCATCGGCAAGGCGCTGATGATCGAGCTGATCGAGCGCGCCCGGGCGATCGGAAAACATGCGATGGTCGCCGGCATCGAAGCTGGTAACAAGGCCTCGATCCGGCTGCACGAAAAGCTCGGCTTCCAGCAGGTCGGCCTTCTGCCGCAGGTCGGCACGAAGTTCGGGCGATGGCTCGATCTGGCCTTCCTGCAACTGCTGCTCGATGAGCGCACGGACCCCGACAACAAGCCGACGGCGTAAGGGCGCGAGCACCATGCCGATCACGGTGGCAACACTCATTCTCGCCGGCATATCGCTCGTTTTGCAGAACGCATTGATGGTGCGGATCACCCAGTCGGTGTCGACCGTGCTGATCACACTTGTCATCAACTCTTCAGTCGGTCTGACGGCGCTGCTCCTGATCCTGATTTCGCGCAATGGTCTTGCCGGACTTACGGAAGCAGCCGGTGCCATTCGACCATGGGCACTGCTGCCGGGCCTACTGGGCTCTTTCTTCGTCTTCGCTGGCATTATGGGATATCAGCGCCTTGGCGCAGCCCCCACCATAGCTGTCCTTGTCGCCAGCCAGCTCCTGGCCGGGCTTGCATTTGACGCCGCCATCTCCGAACAGAAAGTGGCCGGCTTCAGCACATGGCAGCTTGTCGGCGCGCTACTGCTCGTGACTGGCGCCGTGCTCGTCGCAGGCCGAAACGCCTAAACCGCGACTTCGGCCGCTATCGCAGCATGCGGCTCGTAGCCGGTGATCTCGAAATCCTCGATGCGATAGTCGTCGATGCTGTCAGGCCGGCGAAGCAGACGCAATGTCGGGAATGCCCGCGGCTCGCGGCTGAGCTGTTCGCGGATCGCATCGAGATGGTTGAGATAGAGGTGCACGTCACCGCCCGACCAGACCAGCTCCCCAACATCCATATCGACCTGTTGCGCGACCATGGCCAGCAATGCCGCCTGCTGGCAGATATTGAAGGGGTTCCCGAGGAACAGATCGCACGAGCGCTGGAAAACCATCAGGCTGAGACGCGGACGCCGGCCTTCCGCGCCGGATATGTTCGACACATGGAACTGATAGACCATATGGCAGGGATGCAGCGCCATATCGGCCAGTTCACCGACGTTCCAGGCATGGAAAATCATGCGGCGGCTGCTGGGATTGGTTTTCAGATCCTTGATGACCGAGGCAAGCTGATCATGCACCCTACCCTCGGCATCGCGCCACTGCCGCCACTGCTTGCCGTAGACCGGGCCGAGATCGCCCCATTGCAGGGCAAAAGCCTCATCGTCCAGAATCCGCTTCTCGAAGCCAAGCTGATCAATATCCTCTCCGGTCGCTTTGCGATATTTGGCGAGCGGCCAATCGGTCCAGATGCGCACGTTCACCTTGAGAAGATTTCGGATGTTCGTGTCACCGGTCAGGAACCAGAGCATTTCCTTGACGGCGAGCTTCCAGTAGACCCGCTTGGTCGTGAAGATCGGGAACTGCCCCTTCGAGAGATCGAAGCGCATCATGGCGCCGAGGCCGCTCAAGGTGCCGACGCCGGTCCGGTCGATGCGGCGATCACCATGCTCGAGCAGGTGCTCCATCAGGTCGAGATATTGATACTCCGGGTGACGAGCCATCTTCTGCTCCGAAATCGCTTGAAATTCTCTGGACAGCGCGAATACCGCAAACGGCCAGTTGCCGCCGCGTGCCCGGCCGATTCCTTTTCCGCGATTTTAATGACAAGCCGGCGCGAAACCAACCGTGGCGCGGAGTAATTCAGGCAAATCTCGCTTCGCACGCCGCAAACCGATGTTTCGGCAAAGCATTTATGACAATTGCCCTTCCCTTCGCCCGCGGAAAACACTATATCACCCTTGCCGGTCTTCGGGCCGGCTATGGCGATAAATGAGCGGTGTAATAAACCTATTGGACCCGGGGGCGGTACCCGGCGCCTCCACCAAAAACCGGCCGGCACGACGGCGACAGACCGGCTTTTGATGGGGGCGAAACAGGATCGACAAGGGTGTAAAGATCGACTTTTCGCTCGGCATTGTACCGCCGTTATCGGGCTAAAATTGTAGTTGCAAACGACAACTATGCGGAAGCTCGTCTCGCTGCTTAATCGCGGTGTGACACTTCAAATAAAGTCCTAAGGGGTCGCACTCTTAGGCGGGGTTCGAAGGCACCTGGCAACAGAAGCCTTCACCTTATCCTCCATTGCTATATTATAGTAAGACTGAGCGATGACTCGCGCACGGGGCTTTCCCCTTGGCGTCGAGCGTGGCATAAGCCTTAGAAAAAGCATGGGCTAACGAAAGACAGGAAAGTATGGCGCAGGATCATATCCGCTACGATATTTTGGCACAGGACGCCCTGCGTGGAGTCATACGTAAGGTGTTGACCGAAGTCGGCGCCACCGGCCGCCTGCCGGGGGACCATCATTTCTTCATTACCTTCCTCACGGGTGCTCCCGGTGTGCGCATCTCGCAGCACCTGAAGTCGAAGTATCCGGAACAGATGACCATCGTCATCCAGCATCAATTCTGGGATCTCAAAGTCACGGAAAGCCTGTTCGAGATCGGCCTCTCCTTCTCCGACGTTCCTGAAAAGCTGGTGATCCCCTTCAACGCCGTCCGAGGCTTCTATGACCCCTCCGTCAACTTCGAGCTTGAGTTCGACGTACCGTTAGCCGACGACGAGGAAATCACCTCCGGCGAGATCACCGCCTATCCGGTTCCGGCCGAAGGCGCTGAGGAGCAGGCGACTGCCGCCAAGGACGGCGAGGAGAAGAAGCCCGGGTCGGTGGTTTCCCTCGACGCATTCCGCAAGAAGCAATAGGCATATCAAGGGAAGCATCCGCTTCCCCTTTCTACATGGAAAAGGGAACAGACCGATGAGCGCGGAAGTCGTCAATCTGCGTCAGTTTCGCAAAACCAAGGCCCGCTCTGAAAAGGAAAAGCAGGCCGAACAGAACCGTATCACCTTCGGCCGCACCAAGACGGAAAAGAACCTGACGAAGGCGCTCAACGATAAGGCGACGAAAGCCCACAAGGCCGGACATATCGAGACGCCGAAGTCAGACGAATGATTGCAGTGCCTGCATAAAAAACTTCCGAAATCAGTTGCTTACTCCTGCATTTTGAATCATTTTCAGAAGCGCCCCATCTTTTCCGATTTTGATCGACCCTCCGATGATCCGTAAACATTCCGCGACGCTGCATGGCCATCGCACGAGCTTTTCCCTTGAGGACGCCTTCTGGACAGAACTGAAGGCAATCGCCAGCGCACGCGGCATCTCGCTAGCTGCGTTGATCTCCGAAATCGACGATGGACGCGAGGCCGGCAGCAACCTCTCTTCCGCGCTCCGCCTGTATGTGCTCAAGTGGCTGAAGGACCGCAACTAGAGCAATTCCAGGAAAAGTGCGCAGCGGTTTTCCGTCCGAAACTGCGTAAAAACAATAAGTTAAAGCGACTCTCAGATTCCGTGAAAAACTGAACCGCTCTAGGTCGGTTGCAGCAAAGCCCAAAACGGGCTTCCGCCCGGAGTGGCGCGAGACAACAACATCGCGCGCTGACGCTCCGTCTAAAAAGCCGGAGACCGTTCAAAAAGCTGCGCGTCGCTTCTCAGTCGCGATCGACGCCGCTCCAACATGGCGCGGCAAAGACGGGCGCTACTGGGCGATCCCAGGTAGCTCATTGAAATTCAAGGGAGGCGTGGTTTTCGGCGCCTGTCCGATGGATGCTGGCGGTTGCTGAGTTTCGGCTTTGGCGCGTGCTTCGGCGGCAGCCTTGACCTTCGCTTCCTCCTCCACCTGCTTGGCCTTGGCCTCTTCTTCCGCCTGCTTCCGCGCAGCAGCCTCCCGGGCTAGATCGCGCAGCCGCTCTTCCTCGGCGCGCCGCTGTTGCTCGATGGCGGCATCACGCTGGCGTTGAGCCTCGCGCGCCACAGCCACGTACTTGTAAAGCGCCACCTCGCGCCGGAGCCGCTGCTTCTCGAGCACATTGGCTTGCAGGCGTTCGACGCGCCGACGTTCGCGCTCGAATGCACGCACGGAGAGGAAGCTGGTGATGTCGGTGACATCCATCGTCCGGCCCGGTGTTGCAAGCGGCCCGGCAAAATCGAGGCGCAGTGCCGGCTCCGCGCCGCTTTGCGCTTCGCTTCCGGGTTTAAAAGCAATGCCGAGCGACCCGCGCATGCGCTCGTCAGGCAGGCTGATTTCGGCATTGCCGGAAAGCTTCGCAACACCGTTGCTGGCAACGATGTTGGTCGCGCGCGCCACGCCGCTAGAAATATTGAACGGTATGCTGGTCGCCGACAGCACCGCCTCGCCGTTATTGAGCAGCGTCTGCACGATCGGCAAGACCTTGTCGGCGGTGATCTCGCCCTGAATCTGGTCCGTCGCCGACAGCAATGGCGGCAGGATGGAGAGGTTGAGGCCGCGCACATGAGTCTCGCCAAGCTTGATCTCGCCCGAGCCGCTGGCGTTCGCGGCAAGCTCGGCAATGCTCTTGCCGCTCGCTTCGACATTTATGCCCAGGCCAAAGCGACCGCTGGCAAGCGCAGCGCCGTCGCGCTGCCAAGCAACTGTGGCAAGGTCCGCATTGACCAGGTTGAGCTTCGTCTGCAGCAACCCCGTACCGTCGGAATTGGCAAACATCAGGCTGCCGTTCACGGTGCCGCCGTTCCAGCCGCCGGCCAGATCGTTCAGCCGGAGTTCTTCACCCTTGTAGGCGACATTGCCGGTGAAATTCGACACGGGACCGAAGATACCGGGCCACACCTGCTTTGCAGAAAGCTTGACGCCAATATCGAGCCCAGTGAAGGCAGGCAATCCGAGTTTGTCCTTGGACAGGTTGCCGGTTTTCGCATCCGCCATCGGCCCATAGATCGCCTCGGCCAGCCAGTCGAGATCCACCTTGTCCAGTGTCAGTTCGCCGGTCGCCTTGACGTTCCGCGCCTTTCTGTCGAACGTCAGCGTACCCGACACATTGTTGTCGGCAAGCAGACCCTTCATGCCGGAGAATGCGATCTTGTCGGTGCTCAGGGCCGCATTCGCCTGGAACTTGACCGGCAAGCCGGCGCCCATCTGCGGAATGCCGATGCCGTTCATCACGAAATAGGGGTCCAGATCCGCACTTTCCAGCGACAAGGCAATATTGCCGTTGAGGAAGCTGTCGGGGCGCACATCGACCTTGCCGTTTGCGGTGAACGAGGTCTTGTCGGTGGCAAAAGTCAGCGCCGCATCGGCCGGATCGGTGCCACTGGCGGAGACTTTCAGCGTCAGGCGGCCATTGGCATCGGCTTCGACCGGCAGCGGGTCGAGGCCCGCCTGGCCGAAGAGGATCGACGTAATGGAATTCTCGAGCGTTCCTTCCAGCGTTGTGGTGCCTTTGCCGGTAAAAGCCGAAAGGTCGGACATGCGATAGTCGAAATTGACACGGCTGCCGTTGGACACGCCGGCGAGCGTTACCGTCAAAGCATTGTCCTGATCACCGCCGAGCGTCACCGCACCGCGAAGCGCCGTATTTCCATACCAAGCGGCATTGCGCACCAGCCGATCCATCACAGGATGATGCGGCAGATGCTGGCGCAGCATTTCGAAGAACGGGCCGGGATCAGCCGCCTTGAAGGTGATTTCGCCCGAGCCCTTGTAGTCCGACGGAGAACCGCCTGCGCGCCCGGTCGCGGTGATCTCCGCACCGGCGACGTTACGGACAGCGAGTTTGTCGAGCGTCAGCGAGCCATCCGCAAGTGAGAACGAGCTGTCGACATTATCGGCCGGCACACCGAAGGCGACGAACTTCCCGGCTTGCAGATGCGCCGTGATCCGGTGATCGAACAGGGACTCGTCACTATTCTGACCAGTCAACAGGCCCGTCAGCGCCCTCAGCGCATCGAGATCAAGCGCATCGCCCGCCAGATCGACGGCGAGCTTCGGTTGGGTCTTGTCGTTCGGTGCCTGGCGCTCGAGCCTACCCTTGAGCGTGGCCGAACCGATTGCGATTTCCAGATTTTCGAAACGCTGCTGATCGTGGCGCAGGCTGACATCGGCGGAAAAGCCAGCCTGCCGCAGCTGGCGAATCGACGGATCGACGGACCCCACCAGCCAGGAAGCCAATCCGGAAGGCTGGTTCGACGCGACGACCAGATTGCCGATGAAATTCGGCTCGCCCTGCAGCATCAGATTGCCGCGTGCTTCGACCTGCGTCCTGCCCGGCAGCATGCCGATCGCATGATCGATCTTCCATCCTGTTCCCGCCGGCTCCAGATCGAGCTGGACGTCGCGGATGGTCGTGTCGCCGGCAACGATCGCCGGCAGACGGAACGTGGCCTTGCCGGGCACCTGCGGCACCGGAATCTCGGCAGCGATCGCAATCAGGTTGTTCAAGCGCTGACGTGCCGATACCACAGGGTTTCGGTTGGTCTTGCCATTGGCGCCCTTGCTGTTGCCGAGACGGTTGACGTCGATCTGCTGGCCATCGGCGGTCAGCAGAAACTCCGGCTTGGAGCCGGTATCCAGCGTCGCTTCGCCGGTGACGACGTAGGGATCGTCATCGGCACCGACTTCGAGACGATATTCAGGAACGCGAATACGATCATTCGTCAGTTCGAAGCGGCCCTTGATACGGGGCTGCGCCTTCTGGTCGGAGGAATTGCGCGACTGCTTGTCGTTGACCCCTGCCGTGAAGGAACCCATGTAGTCGGGCTTGCTGTCGACCAGCTTCAGCTCGCCATCGAGATCGACATTGAGTGGATGACGATCGGGCATCAGCCGCGTGCGAACGCGCAGGACACCATTGTCATCCGGCTGACTGCTGGAAACCGTGAAGTTGCCGTGCTCGCCATCAAGCGCCGCGTCGCCCTCTATGCGCCACGGGCCGGCCAGCGACCTCGCGGACATTTCGGCATTGAGGTCGGTTACACGCCGGGTACGGCCGGACTGTTCGTCGACGAAGACGATATCGCCCTCCTCAACATGCACGCTTTCGAGCACCACTGATTTTGCGGGGATCTCGGGCAGGCTGCCGCGCATCCAGTCCAGCGTGCCGTCCTTGAGCAGCCTCAGGCGCACCTTCGGCTTCGACACGCGCATGTCGAAGATTAGCGCCTCGCCGGAAAGGAAGGGCGCAAGCTCGGCATCCATGGAGAATTCGGCAATCTGTACCAGCGGCGTTCCATCCGCCTCCTGGCCGACGCGGACATCATGCAGGGTCACAGACGGAAAAGGCAGAAGGCGGGCACCGACTGTGCCGTGGACGGTCACCTTTTTACCGATGATGCGGCTCGCCTGATCCTCGAAATTCTTGCGAAAATCGGTCCAGTCTATGAAGAGCGGAGCAAGCAGTGCCACGAACAGCACCACCACAAGCAATCCACCCAGAAAAACCAGGACCCTACCCAACAACGCGCACCGTCTCCAATCTTCATTCCATATAAACGATAAATCTTAATCTATCGGAGCACATACACCACATCGCCCCGGATACGCACGTCTCTATTACGTCTTGTTCGAAAATCGCATCATTTTCGAGGCCTGCAGCGTGATCCGGCGCATCCTCGCCGCTTTCCGTGACATAAGTTGGGAAAGCGGCTGCAGCCTAGCGCCATTCGCGCGCGTAGCAAGCCAAGATCATGGGAACGCTCCGCTTTTCAATGAGGGCGGAATATCTTTCCGGGATTGAAGATGGCATCGGGATCGAGGGCTTCCTTGACCTGCCGCATGACATCGACGGCATTGCCGAGTTCCTGCTCGAGAAACGCCATCTTGCCCTGCCCTATCCCATGTTCGCCCGTGCAGGTGCCATCCATGGCCAACGCACGCGCATTGAGGCGGGCCACGAAATCCTCGACCACGGCGATCCCTTCCGGGGTCTTGTCGTCGAACAGGACAAGCACATGGAAATTGCCGTCGCCGGCATGGCCGACGATCGGCGCCAGCAGACCGTGCGCCTCGATATCGGCCTGGGTCTCCGCGACGCATTCGGCAAGCCGCGAGATCGGCACGCAGACGTCGGTCGACAGGGCAGCCAGCCCCGGCGCCAGCGCCCGGCACGCCCAATAGGCATCATGACGCGCCTTCCAGAGCTTGTTGCGCTCCTCTGCGTTATCAGTCCAGAGAAACTCGCCGCCACCGCATTCGGCCGCGATCCCGGCGAACTGCTCCGATTGCAGCGCAACCGTCTCTTCCGTGCCATGGAATTCGAGGAAGAGCGTCGGCTTCTCGTCGTATGTCAGGCCGGAATAGCTGTTAGAGGCCCGCATCTGCACGGCATCAAGCAGCTCGATGCGCGCAACCGGAATGCCCATCTGGATCGTCATGATGACGGCGTCGCATGCTGCCTTGATATCCGGAAAGGCACAAGCGCCGCCGGCGATCTTCTGGGGGATGCCCTGCAGACGCAGTGTGATCGACGTCAGCACTCCAAGCGTGCCTTCGGCGCCGACGAAAAGACGGGTCAGATCGTAGCCGGCCGAGGATTTCCTGGCGCGGCGGGCGGTGCGGATTTCCTTGCCGTCGGCGGTCACGACCGTCAGCGCCAGCACATTGTCCTTCATCGTGCCGTAGCGCACGGCATTGGTGCCGGAGGCGCGCGTCGACGCCATGCCGCCGATCGACGCATTGGCGCCCGGATCGATCGGAAAGAACAATCCGGTGTCGCGCAGATAGATGTTGAGCTGCTCGCGGGTAACGCCGGGCTCAACCGTGCAATCCAGATCTTCGGCGTTAACTTCGAGAACGCGGTTCATCCGGCTGAAATCGATGGAAATGCCGCCTTGCGGCGCATTCACCTGCCCCTCAAGCGAAGACCCAGTACCGAAGGGGGTGACGGGAACCTTATGTTCGGCACAAGCCTTGACGACAGCTTGCACGTCTTCGCTCGTTTCGGCGAAAACGACACCATCGGGAAGCTGCGGCGGGATATAGGTGGTTGTATGGGCGTGCTGCGCGCGAAAGCTCTCGCCGGTCTGGAGACGCTCGCCGAAGGCCTGTTTCAGAACGCCGAGAACGGCGGCTATCCCCGCCTCGTTGCGTGTTCCCACCTTCGCATCAGCCAGCACCATAGTCCGAATCTCCCACTACGATTATCGAAGGGCGTTAACCCTTTTATCGGTTCTATGGGACATCGGCGCGGCGCTGTCCAGTCATGAAAAAAGTGAGCTCGGCTCAGCCCTTGCCGCCGCATGGACGGCAAGTTCGGGCGGCCTCGCCTCACGCCGTGAAGTCCTCAGCCGCGCACTCCCACACCGCGCACCATGCTGCTCCATGCGCCGGGCGCAATGCCGAAGGCTTTCTTGAAATGTCGGGTCAAATGGCTCTGATCGGCAAATCCTGTTGCTGCGGCGATTTGGGCGATCGGTTCACCTTTTGCGATCAGCGCCTTTGCCTGCTGCAGCCTGCGCATCAGCAGGAAACGGTGCGGACTTGTGGCAAAGGCAGCGCGGAAATGCCGCGAAAGCGCAAAACGATCGAGGCCGGTGATGCGCTCCAGTTCCTGGGAGTTCACCCCACGCATGACATGCGCTTCGAGATAGTCGCGGGCGGCCTTTACCTGACCCCAGGCGATGCTGCCCAATGGCCTCTGCGGCAGGCGCGCATGCTGCACGAGACCATCGGCCAAACGGGAAACGAAATCGTCGACGAAGAGGTCATCCAGCTCGCGATCAAGTTCGCCGAGCGCTGCCAGCAACAGACCGGCGAGCCGGTCATCCTTCACGACGGGGTCACCGACGAAAGGCAGGCCGACGCGCGCTACCTGCAAGCATTGAAACAGCACTGAAGGTTCCAGATACAGCATGCGGTAGACCAGCCCGTCGTCGGTCGCCGCCCCACCGTCATGCAACTCGTCCGGATGAAGAATGATCACCCTGCCCGGCAGGCTGTAGCGCTGTTCGCCTCGATAGCGGAATGTCTGCACGCCGCGCATGGTAACGCCAAGCGCATAGGTATCGTGCCGATGCAGATCGAATGCATCGCCTCGAAACTGCGCCTGGATGCGCTCGATGCCGGGATAGGCCGGCGCTGACAGGATGTGGTTGGCATCGGGCGTCACGCACAAACGTTCAAGACCCTCGAAGATCTGTCCGGCTACATCGTCGTGCAATGTCCCATTTCCAGACTGCATGAAAGTGACCATCGATGTTCGATACCAAAATCGCGATCGTTCTGCGAAACGACCTTCAATCCTGGCAAAAGCTGAATGTAACTGCCTTCCTGACAAGCGGCATTGCCGGACAATATCCAGAAGTCATCGGTGAATCCTATCGCGATCGCGCCGGCAACGTCTACAACGCATTGTCGATCCAGCCGATCATCGTCCTTTCGGCCAATCAAGACAATATCGCTACCATCCATCGCCGTTCACTGGAGCGCGGCGTCACCTCCTCGCTCTTCATCGAGGAAATGTTCTCGACGGGCCATGACGAGGCCAATCGCGCCGTCTTTTCCCAATTCTCTCCCGAGGATGCCAAGGTTGTCGGCATCGCCGTCCGTGCAGAGAAGAAGATCGTCGACAAGATCACCAAGGGCGCGACGATGCACGCATGACGGAAGCACACAACGAAAAACGGCCGGGTCGCATAACCCGGCCGTTTTTCTATGATGCCAGTAATCCGATCAGCTCTGGGTGATCGGGGCGATCTGGATTTCGACGCGACGATTCTGGGCGCGGCCAGCCTCGTTTACGTTGGACGCAACAGGCTGCGACGGACCGAAGCCAATGGCGGACATGCGGCGCTGGTCGATGCCCTGGCTGCCAAGGTAGGAGGCAACAGAACCGGCGCGGCGCTCGGACAGATCCTGGTTATGCTGCAGGCTGCCGGTCGAATCCGTATGGCCGTTGACGTCGATCAGCGTACGGTTGAACTTGCGCAGGACGATGGCGACCGAATTGAGGGTTGCGAAGAACTCTGGCTTGATCGCGTCCTGGTCGATGTCAAAGGTGATCGCCGACGGCATGTTGAGGATAATGCGGTCGCCGGCGCGGGTAACCGAAACCCCGGTGCCCTGCAGCTGCGCGCGCAGCTCGGACTCCTGCTGGTCCATATAGTTACCGATGCCGGCGCCTGCGAGTGCCCCGACGCCAGCGCCGATCAGCGCGGCATTGCGGCGCGAGGCCGGCGAATGACCGATGAGGAGACCAGCAACCGCGCCGACGCCGGCACCGAGTGCCGCACCGCCCGCCGTGTTGGATATTTTCTGCTCGCCCGTATAGGGGTCAGTCGTGGTGCACGCGTTCAAAAAGGCTGCCGCTAGGGCAAGAATGGCAATTTTCTTGATCATAGAATCGTCGCTCTCCGGTTCGATGGCCGAAGCAGATATGAAACATTACGGCAAGATGATGAAGTGAAATTTTAGTCCGTCGATTGTCCCCTGCGCATAGCGCACAGGCGCGACCTCCGCTGCAACCGATTGCCGCCCGCGATCCGCGGGGCCGACATCGGCCCCGTCTCGCCCAATCAGCGACCCCAGCTAGCGATCACAAATTGCGGAAGAGCTGCAGCGTCGTATTGTAGCTTGAATTGGCGATCGAGAGCCCTTGAAGTCCGAGTTGTACCTGGGCCTGCAGCGCCATTACCCTGCTCGACTGCTGCTCCATGTTGGCGTCCACGAGCTTGCCGACGCCGGTTGTCAGGGAATCGTTGAGATTCTTGGCGAACTCGGTCTGGAGGCTGATACGGGACTCCAGCGAGCCGAAGGCGGATCCGATGGTGTTGAGCTGCTGCAACATCGCCGTCACGGTATTGACCATATCAGTAATCGCCCCCCGCGTCGTATTCGCGTCGAGCGAAACTTCGACCTGGCCGCTCGTGTTGCCACTCTTGCTGCTGAGCAATACATAGTTTTTGGCAGACCCGGCCGCAGTCGCGAAGGCCGGAGAGGTCAGTACGCCATGTCCGCCCGAACCACTCGATTGGTCGTCGATCAGATATCGCGCATCCGCCGGGACGACGGAGCCGCTGGTAGACGTCACACCTTCGTAATTCAGCATGCCGATCGAGACGGTTCCATTGGCGTTGCGGATGAAGGAACCGGGAACCTGATGCGGTTTCGTCGGGTCGACGCCGTCGCGCAATACGGTCCAGTTAACACCATTGAAGGTTGCCGATTCCCCGATGCTGCGTAGCTGCTCTTTGAGCTGGGTGATCTCATCATTGAGCTTCGTCTTGTCGACACTTGTCTCATAGGCGCTGACGAGCTTCGATCGTATCTGCGTCACGACGCTGACCGCGCTCTCGACACCCGTGGACGCGGTATTGACGGTGGACGCAGCAAGGCCGAGCGCATCCTGCACCGCCGAAATCGCGCCGATGTCAGTGCGCGTTGAAGTAGAAATTTTCCAGTAGGTGGCGTCATCCTTGACCGTCTGCACCCGCAGACCGGACGACATTTGCCGCTCCGCATTAACCAACTTGGCCTGGGTGTCTTTTAACACTTCCAGTGCTGTATTCACGGAGGGACTGACCCTGATGAAGGTCGAAAAAATACTCACAGCACACGAACTCCGAACGCAACAATACGCAACAAATACTAGGAAACATTGCAACCTTGCCGCGGGCGCTCATGCGCGCGGGCCGATCGTGTCGGCGAACGGGGAGCCTGGCAAAAACAACACCTGAGCTCCGGCGGTTACATGCCGCTATGATTAGCAAACACACTTAATAAAGTGCTAAGCCACACACATGATTTACCATAAATAAGCGTAAAACCTGCAGCGAGCGCAACTCACCCGTGCTGGCTTCATCCCGCTGCACGAAGGCTGGCAAGCTTCGTGCGCAACGCTGCGTCCGACATTTCCTGGTGCAGTCGTTGCTCCTCATGTGCATGACGCTGACCAGCGGCACCAGACCGATCTGGCTGCAAAGGCGGCACAGGTAAAGCCGAGCGGCACCGTCAATATGATGATGAGCGACGACAGTAAGCTTTGGAACTGTGCAGCCAGGTGGCACCAGCCTGCTTCTCACCCTTGTCGCCCTGCTAGGTGCAAGGACCGCCACCGCGGTTTCCGGAACGCCGGCACCCCGCAGGAGGCCAGCGTATTCGAATTCGGGTCGGCAGCGATGTAACGCAAGATTGTGCGCGATTTACTGCAGTATCGTTTTTTTGAACATGTGCGGCAAGATTTGCCGCAAATCATGACAGAGTTGTAATCTTGATGGGGACAACGAGGCGTTTTATTCACAGCTCCATACGCTGTTTCGAGCGGGGAAATCAGCCTTCTGACGCCGCCGTAAGCCTGTGAATGTGCACTTTTTGTTCTAGTTTCGGCCCGTTTCTTTTGCCTTTCGGGGTAGAATCATTACATTGGGCCGCATGACCATCGGACATGACGACATTCCTTTCTTTGACGAGGAGCCGGAACATCTGGCACCGCGCCGTCCTGCGCCGGCCGCCGGTAGCGGTGGCGGCGGCATTGCCGCCCGCGCCATGGCAGCGCGCGACAGCGGCCGCCGGCCGGATTATCTCTCGGGCCTCAATCCCGAGCAAGCGGAAGCGGTCGAGACGCTGGACGGCCCCGTTCTGGTGCTTGCAGGTGCCGGCACCGGCAAGACGCGCGTGCTCACGACCCGCATCGCCCATATCCTGTCCACCAACCGCGCCTTCCCCAGCCAGATCCTTGCGGTGACCTTCACCAATAAGGCGGCGCGCGAGATGAAGGAACGTATCGCGCTGCTCGTTGGCGGTGCGGTCGAAGGCATGCCCTGGCTCGGCACCTTCCACTCGATCGGCGTCAAGCTGTTGCGCCGTCATGCCGAGCTGGTCGGGCTCACCTCGAGCTTCACCATTCTCGATACGGACGATGTCATCCGCCTGATCAAGCAGTTGATCCAGGCTGAAGGGCTGGACGACAAGCGCTGGCCGGCCAAGCAGTTCGCCGGCATGATCGACACGTGGAAGAACAAGGGTCTCAGCCCGGCCGATATTCCGGAGGGCGACGCCCGCGCCTTTGCCAACGGCAAGGGCCGCGAGCTCTATGCCGCCTATCAGAACCGTCTGAAGACGCTGAACGCCTGCGATTTCGGCGACCTTTTGCTGCATCCGATCAATATGTTCCGGCGGAACCCGGACATCCTGAAGGATTACCACCAGCGCTTCCGCTACATCCTGGTCGACGAGTATCAGGACACCAACACGGCGCAATATATGTGGCTTCGCCTCCTGGCGCAGCGACCGAAGGGTGAGCTGCAGAATGTCTGCTGCGTCGGTGACGACGACCAGTCGATCTACGGTTGGCGCGGCGCCGAGGTGGACAATATCCTGCGCTTCGAAAAGGATTTTCCCGGCGCCAAGGTGATCAAGCTGGAGCGCAACTACCGCTCCACCGAGCATATTCTCGGAGCTGCCGCGCATCTGATCGCCCATAATGAGGGCCGGCTCGGAAAGACGCTGTTCACCGACCGCTCCGATCCGGACGACATCAAGGTGCAGGTGCACGCCTCCTGGGATTCCGAGGAAGAAGCCCGCGCCATCGGCGAAGAGATCGAGCAGCTTCAGCGCAACAAGCACAATCTCAACGACATCGCCATCCTCGTGCGTGCCTCCTTCCAGATGCGCGAGTTCGAAGACCGTTTCGTCACGCTTGGCTTGAACTATCGCGTCGTTGGCGGCCCGCGCTTCTACGAGCGTCTCGAAATCCGCGATGCCATGGCCTATTTCCGCCTCGTCTGCCAGCCGGCCGACGACCTTGCCTTCGAGCGCATCGTCAACACGCCGAAGCGCGGCCTCGGCGACACCACCGTGCGCACCCTGCACGATTATGCCCGTGTCCGAGATATCCCGATGCTGGCGGCAGCGGCCGATATCATCGAAACGGACGAGATGAAGCCGAAGGCGCGCAAGGCGCTGTTCGACGTCGTGCAATCCTTCCGCCGCTGGCAGGGCCTGCTCGAAAATACGCCGCATACAGAGCTTGCCGAACAGATCCTCGAAGAGTCCGGCTATACGGACATGTGGAAGAACGACAAATCGGCGGAAGCGCCGGGACGCCTGGAAAACCTCAAGGAACTCATCCGCTCCATGGATAGTTTCGAATCCATGCGCGGCTTCCTCGAGCACGTCGCCCTCGTCATGGATGCCGAACAGAACGAAAACCTCGATGCCGTCTCGATCATGACGCTGCACTCCGCCAAGGGTCTGGAATTCGAGACCGTGTTCCTGCCCGGCTGGGAGGAAGGCCTGTTTCCGCACCAGCGCTCGCTCGACGAAAGCGGCCGCGCCGGCCTCGAGGAAGAGCGCCGCCTCGCCTATGTCGGCATCACCCGCGCCAAGCGCCGCTGCCACATCTGGTTCGTCTCCAACCGCCGCATCCACGGCCTTTGGCAGTCCACCATCCCTTCCCGCTTCCTCGACGAACTGCCGGAAACGCATGTTCAGGTCGCCGAAGTCGAGCAGTCCTATGGTGGGTATGGCCGCGGCGGTTACGGCCAGTCCCGCTTCGACAAGGCCGATCCCTTCGCCAATTCCTATTCCACGCCGGGCTGGAAACGCGCGCAGGCAAACCGCAACGATGCAACGCGCGACAACTGGGGCAGTCGCTCCGGCCACGCCGTGGAACGCATCGGCTATGGCGAAAGCGGCCCGAAGGTGCGCACGATCGATGGCGAACTGGTGGCCAAATCCACCTCCTCCGAACCCTCCAAATTCATGGTCGGCGACCGCGTCTTTCACATCAAATTCGGCAACGGCAATGTTTCGGGGATCGAGGGCAACAAGCTGACGATCGAATTCGACCGCGCGGGACAGAAGCGCGTGCTGGATGGGTTTGTGGAGAGGGTTTGATTGGGTTAGGTCTTCTGGTTTGGAACCAGGGGCGCCGCATCAATATTCGGCGTGAGGACGGGACCCGCCGTAGGCTTCGAATATCGCCACCCCCTCCGTCATCCTCGGGCTTGACCCGAGGATCCACGTGCAGGCACACCTCTCGAATATGTATGCCCTCTTGGAGCCATCAGTACTGGGCGGATGGCCGCAGAAACCGCCATCATTGTCACACGCAACAAGGCTTGTGCTTGGATCCTCGGATCAAGCCCGAGGATGACGAAGTGCGGGCATGCTGCGGTGGCAAACGAGAACACTAATCTCTATCATCCACATGTCGTCCGCAAGCCCGTATACCATCCGCAATCTTGCCTCTTGACGCCCGTCATCTCTATGCGCATCCTACACGCATGGGTGGATATACCTACATCATCACCAACCACAAACGAGGCACTTTGTACATCGGCGTCACAGCCGACCTTGAACGCCGCATCTACGAGCATCGTGAGGCTCTGACACCCGGATTCGCTTGGAAATATGGATGCACCCGGCTCGTCTGGTATGAAGATCACGCAGACATTGTTTCGGCCATACAGCGAGAAAAGTCTCTGAAACGCTGGTATCGCCAATGGAAGATCGAGCTGATTGAGAAAGCAAATCCCGATTGGCGTGATTTATATTATGAGCTGTGGTGAGACTTCACGCGCTCCCAGCACCTGCGCATCCCGATCCTTGAGCCAAAGCCCAAATTCTTTGACCACGGCCACCACCTTCTCCAGGCGGGAGCCATCTTCCGTCAGCGAATATTCGACCCTCACGGGAATCGTCGGATAGACCCTGCGATTGATAAGACCCGCCTCCTCCAGCGCGCGCAAATCGAGCGTTAGCATCCTTTGCGAAATCCCCGGCATCAGCCGCCGCAACTCGTTGAAGCGCTGTGGCCCATCGACCAGATAAGACACGATCAGCAGTCGCCAGCGTCCTCCCAGCAAATGCATCGCCTCCTCGACGGAGCATCCGGTCACGGTCTTTTTCATGGTGCACACCTCATGTGCCTGGCGGTATAATTTTTATACCTAGATGTCAAAATTTTCCGTTCTTACTATTCCATACCAAGCGGACTACATGGTTCAGCGACAGTCTTTCCAAGCGAAAGCTGACACCGGAAAACACCATGGAGACCCCAGTGAAACTCTACTATCTACCCGCAAGCTGCTCGCTCTCGCCCCATATCGTCATCAATGAACTTGGCCTCGAGGTCGAGCTGATCAAGGTCGATCACACCACTCACAAGACCGAAACTGGGCTGGATTTCCATGACATCAATCCGCACGGCTATGTCCCTGTTCTTGAGCTCGAAGATGGCAACTTTCTGCGGGAGGGGCCGGCTATCGTCCAATATCTGGCAGACCTGAAACCCGAAGCCCGGTTGGCCGCCGCCGCCGGCACGATGGAGCGCTACAAGCTGCAGGAAATGCTCGGTTTCCTGTCGACGGAAATCCACAAGGGCTTCATTCCTCTTCTCTATGCGCGGTTGGCGGGAAACTATGTCGAGACCGTGAGGCCGAAGCTCGAAAAACGATTTCAATGGATCGACGCGCACCTCGCTGACCGTCCCTTTTTGATGGGCGATCATTTTACCGTTGCCGATGCCTATCTGTTTGCGCTGACGGGATGGGGCCAGGCCACATGGCTCAAGTCCTATTACAAAGCCAGGATCCACTTCGATGAACTCGATCATCTCAAGGCCTGGTATGCCCGCGTGAGACAACGCGATACCGTGCGGAAATCTATCGCCGAAGAGGGATTGACCTTCGACTGATAGCGAGATGCTTCCCGTCGGCACTGGAAATGACGGGGAGCATGATCTCAGCTCAGAACTTGCGGGCTCCCGCATTGCTGCATTGCAAAATCGGCATCGCTAGCACGCTACCAATATAGGTCTAATCGATTATATCGGTTTTAGCGGCTTCGGGGTTCCGCGTCTCCCGTGGCACCTCGGTAAGCCGCTGCCAGTTCGTATTTCGGCCCATTCCGGCTCAAATATCGGAGCCTGGCAACAACAAGAACCGAGGATAAAAAAGTGGCTGGATCAGCAACAAGCTCTGCGCCCACCAGCGTCCGTGCATCCGCACATCAAGGCCAGGGCAACTACCAATTCGCGCTTATCGCACTCACCTCACTCTTTTTCATGTGGGGGTTCATCACCTGCCTGAACGACATTCTGGTGCCACACCTGAAGAGCGTCTTTCAGCTCAATTACACCCAGTCGATGCTCGTCCAGCTCTGCTTTTTCGGCGCTTATTTCATCGTGTCGCTGCCGGCCGGAGCGCTTGTGAAGCGCATCACCTACAAGTGGGGCATCGTCGTCGGCCTCTCGATCGCGGCGGTCGGCTGCGCGCTGTTTATCCCGGCCGCAAGCTATCGCGTCTATACCCTTTTCCTCGGCGCGCTCTTCGTGCTCGCAACTGGCATCACGATCCTGCAGGTCGCAGCAAACCCCTATGTCACCGTATTGGGACCGCCTGATACGGCCGCCAGCCGCCTCAACCTGACGCAAGCTTTCAACTCCCTCGGCACGACGATTGCGCCGCTCTTCGGCGCCATGCTGATCCTGTCCGCCGCCACCGTCGCGGCCACCAATGCTACCCCTGAGCAGCTCGATGCCATGCGGCTTGCCGAGGCCGGCGCGGTAAAGCTTCCCTACCTGCTTCTTGCCGCGGCCTTCCTTGTACTCGCCGCCGTCTTTGCGGCGCTGAAGCTTCCCGAGGTCGAAGACGAGGAAACCGTCGAGCCGATGCGCGGCGGCGGTTCGGCCTGGCAATATCGCCATCTCGTGCTCGGTGCCATCGGCATCTTTCTTTATGTCGGCGCCGAGGTCAGCGTCGGCAGCTTCCTCGTCAATTTCCTCAGCCAGCCTGACATAGCCCATCTCTCCGAGGCCGATGCCGCCCATTATGTCTCCTACTTTTGGGGCGGCGCCATGATCGGTCGCTTCGTCGGCTCGCTGATCATGCGCCAGATCGACGACGGTAAGGCGCTCGCTTTCAACGCTGCTATCGTCATCATCCTGCTAGTTGTAACCGTGCTCACCACGGGCCATGTCGCCATGTGGTCGGTGCTGGCAATCGGCCTGTTCAACTCCATCATGTTCCCGACGATCTTCAGCCTGGCGCTGCATGGCCTCGGCAAATATACGAGCCAGGGCTCGGGTATCCTGTGCCTCGCCATCGTCGGCGGCGCCGTCCTGCCGATCATCCAGGGCAGCCTTGCCGATACCGTCGGCATCCACCTCGCTTTCCTGATGCCGATCATCTGCTACGTCTATATCGCCTTCTATGGCCTCAAGGGCCATAAGCCCGCGTAAGCCTTCGCCAACCATTGCGCCTCGCCGCTTCGATCGGCGGGGCGCAAGGGGCTTGATCCGAAGCGTGCCGCTTGGCATCGTGCAGCGCAACAAGACGGAAGGATAGGCCCCATGAAAGCACTGCTGCTCATCGACATCCAGAACGGCTTCTGCCCCGGCGGCAACCTGCCAGTTCCCGACGGAGACCTGGTGGTGCCCGTCGCCAACGAGCTCATAGACAGCGGCAAATACGATATGATCGTGGCCTCGCAGGACTGGCATCCGGCCGGTCACGGCAGCTTCGCCTCTGCTCATCCCGGCAAGAAGCCGTTCGAAATAGGCACGCTCTCCGGCAAGCCGCAGATGATGTGGCCCGACCACTGCGTCCAAAATACCGAAGATGCCGAATTCCACGCCGATCTCCATGTCGACGCCGTCGATTTCATTCAGCAGAAGGGTCAGAATCCCCTAGTGGATAGCTACTCCGCTTTCCGCGACAACGACCAGGCGGCCCTCACGGGTCTTGCGGCCTATCTGCGTGATAAAGGCGTTACCGCGCTCGATCTCTGCGGATTGGCGACGGATTATTGCGTGAAGTTCTCGGCTCTCGACGCCGTCGAAATGCTACCCGGCGTTTCCGTCCGCTTCATCGAGGATGCGAGCCGCGGCATCGACCCCGCCGGCGTCGAGGCGGCAATAGAGGAAATGCGTGCGCGAGGCGTCGCAATCATCGATAGCAACGATGCGCTTGCCTAAAATCAATCTGCGACGCTAAACCTTCCCTAAGGAAAATTATGCAAACTGCTCCCGATCAATGAGATATCGGGGCCTTCGCGTGCAATCGATCACTATCAATGGGCGGTTTCTCGGCCAGCCATTATCCGGCGTGCAGCGCTTTGCGCGCGAGCTGACGCTGGCGCTCGACCGAAAGATCGCGGCAGGTTCAGTGCCCGCCGCATTGAAGGGCGCAAGATGGCGGCTGGCCGTGCCGCGCAATACGCCCGTCGACATTGGGCTTTCCGCCATTGAGGTCGATTCCTTCGGTTCCGGTCCTGGTCACCTCTGGGAACAGACATCGCTGCTTTCGCGCTCGCGCGGCAGCCGTCTGATCGGCTTCGGCGGCAGCGGCCCGCTCCTGCATCGCCGCCAGGCGGTCGTCATCCATGACGTCACGATTTTCCGCCATCCGCAATCCTTCAAGCGCAGCTACCGCCTGCTGCACGGCGCGCTGGGCACGGTGCTGACGCGCACCGCCAAGATCGGCACGGTCTCGGAATTTTCGCGCGAGGAGATCGCGTCGGTTTTCCGCGTCTCCGCCAATGGCATCGACGTCGTCTACAATGCCGTCGATCATTTTGCCGCCATCCAGCCGGATGAAACCATCATCGAGCGGCTCGGATTGAAAACGAACGGCTTCTTCCTTCTCGTCGGCACGATGAAGCCGAACAAGAACCTCGACTTCGCCATCCGCGCCTTCGAGGCGCTTGATGACGAAAACCAGAAGCTCGTGGTTGTCGGCGGCACGGCCCCGACCGTGTTCAAGTCGGATGGTCAACAGTCCAATAACCGGCTGCTTTTTCCCGGCCGCCTTACGGACGCGGAAATCGCCGCGCTGGAGCGCCATGCCACGGCCTTCGTCTTTCCGAGCCTCTATGAAGGCTTCGGCATCCCGCCGCTGGAAGCCATGACGCAGGGCTGCCCGGTGCTCGCAGCCGATATCCCCGCCGTCCGCGAAGCTTCGGGCGGTGCCGCCCTCTATTTCGACCCGACGCGACAGGAAGAGCTTGTCACTGCTATGCAAAGGATCGCCACGGATGATGCACTGCGCGAGGATCTGCGACGGCGCGGCCATGAGAATGTCGCCCGCTTTTCCTGGGATGGCAGCGCCGAACGCGTGCTGTCCATGCTGGAAGCTCTCTGAAAAGCCAGTGCACTTCCAGGAAAAGTGCGCAGCGGTTTTCCGTCCGGAATGCGTAAACAAGAAGATAGGGCATTTTCACGATTCGAAGAAAAGCGGAAACACCCTAAGATCAGGCTTGCGGCCGAAACATGGTGACGAAATAGCTATAGAGGCCGAGCAGGCAGAAGAGCGCGCCGCCAACTACGCCTACAGAAACCGATAGCCAGAGCGAATAGTCGAAGCCTGCAGTGGCCAGTACCGGCACGGCGAGACCAATGGCGGAGAGGATGACCGGCTGCCAGACGAAATCGAAAGGCAGCGACATGAGTACCTTTACCCCGATCGCCATTACAAACAACGCGCCGACCATGCCGCCGCCCATGAGAGCAGCATCGCCGAACGAGCCGAAATAACCGCCAGCAAGCGTTCCAAGGTTCAACAGCACGCAGTCGACCATGGCGAGCAGGAAAATCGTCAGCAACCGGTGCTGCAGATGCGCAGGCGTCGGCGACATGTTGAACGTCAGGGCGCGGCATGCAGAAAGGCCGATCACGAAAGGTGCGACCGTCAGAAAGCCATCGCGCATACCTGCAGAAATGACCAGTTGCGCCACGGGTTGCAACAAGGCGAAGATGCCGGCTGCCGTCATCAGCGTAAGGCCAGTCAGCAGAGAGTAGTAGTCACCGAGCTGTTTCCTGAAGGCAGGTGTCGCTCCTTCGCGATCATAGGCGGCGACCACGTCCGGATACTGGATGGCCTGCAAGGCCGAAACGATCAGCACGAATGGCCGCTGCAAGAGATCGAGCGCCAGCAGTGCGCCTGCCGCCCCTCCGACCCCCAGCGCCGCCGTCAGGATTGACTTCAAGCCCAGTGGCGCCAGCATACCGAGCACCGACGCGCTGGCCGCAACACTGCCATAGACGAAATGCTTGCGGACCAGCGGCGGCTCGAAGCGGGCAGCCTCGTGCAGGTTGTCGCGGGTTAGAAACACAGCCCATAGGCCATAGCCGAGATAGCCTGCCAGCAGCCCAACGATTGTAGAGGTGAAGTTCGGAGCAACGACTGCCCCGGCGAGCGTGCCGACAGCAAGAATGGTAGCGCGCGATCCCTGCAGGCGCGAGAAGGCGCGAAATTCCTGACGGAAGCGCAGCATGGTGAGGTGCAGATCGCTGCCGCCCTGGAGAACCGCGACCAGGCCGCCGAGCACCGCGATCTCTCCCGGAACCGAAAAGAACATCGAGGCCGAGGCCGCAACCAGGCAGATTGCTGCGCATGCGGCAAATTCAATGGTCAACGCCTTCCGCTCCAAAGCCTCGCTCCCTGGCGCCGAACCTGGATAGAAACGGCTGCAGGCATAGCGGATCCATTCGAAGCAGAAGATTGCCGCAAACTGGCTGATCGTTATGAAAAGCGAATAGGCCGCATAGTCCGCCGGCGTCAGCAGATGCGCCACCGCGATCAGCAGCCCGAAGGCCACTGCCGCCTGATAGAAATATGCTGCCAATGCCACAATCTTTGCCATGCTGTCAGCTAACAGCAAAAGATTGAGAAAAGCGCTAATCCGAAACGGAGGAATCCTGAGCCGGATGATCGTCGCCTCCGGCGAGTACTACCGGCAAGGCAGCGCGCTGGCGGCGTCGGGACACGGTGCTTCTATTTCCGTCTCGCCTCTTCGCTCATCCAGGCAATAACCGTCTCCAAGGCTGCCGATTTCCGATAGCGCGGCCAGACGAGGTAGAAATCGGAGGGGCCGCTCAGCGATCCCTCGATGATCTGCGTCAAGCGACCCTCAGCCAAGTCTTGCGCAACGAAATCGCGATTGGCAAGCACGATGCCCTGCCCGGCAATGGCGGCCTCGATGGCGTGCGATGTCTGGCTGAAGCTGATCCCCTTGTAAGAAGCCTGCGCCGCCCCTCCGAAGTGCCTGTCTATGAATTCCGGCCAGGAATTATGGGCGTCATGGAGCAGCACATAGCCCGCAAGCTCCTCCGAGGTCTTCGGCGGCTCCCGATCCCGCAGTAGTGCCGGGCTGCAAACTGCAATGATCTCCTGTTCGAAGAGCAGCTCGGTCGCCAATCCCGGTCCGAAGGGCGGACGCCCGTAGCGAACGGCAAGATCCACCCCATCCGCCTGAAAGCCGGACATGCGCTCTGTCGCGAGGATATGAAGATCGAGGTCGGGATGACGGGCCGTAAAATCCGGCAGGCGCGGGATCAGCCATTTCGATGCGAATGTCGGCGTGGTGCTGATGGTGAGCCTGACGGGTTGCGGCCTGAGATCACCCGTTGCCTGGGCTATAATTTCAAAGGCGCGCCTGATATCGGCGATGTAGCCGCGCCCCTCGCCCGTCAAAACCAAACTCCGCGGCATGCGCTCGAACAGCTTGACGCCAAGCTCCGCTTCCAGCCCGCGGACCTGCTGTGCTACCGCGCCCTGCGTCACCCCAAGTTCCTCGGCAGCCAGCGTGAAGCTATGATGCCGCGCGGACACTTCAAATGCCTTTAGGCCATTCAGGGAAGGAAGTTTACCGAGTAAACCGTTCATGCGATAGTTTTTCTACTGACAATCGAGAGCTTAACTGCTTCGTCCTCGCGTGAAGAAAATGATATTTCATCGGAGAGTTTGAAGCAATCAGCCTTTCCAGACCAGCACGATGGAGGAATCACATATGTCGATAGAAAAAGTGGCTGTTATCACCGCAGGCGGCAGCGGCATGGGCGCCGAAAGCGCCAGACGCCTTGCTGCCGATGGATTCAAGGTGGCTATTCTGTCGTCCTCCGGAAAGGGCGAGACCCTTGCGCAAGAGCTCGGCGGCATCGGCGTCACCGGCTCCAACCAGTCCAATGACGATCTGAAGCGCCTCGTCGATGCCACGATGGAGAAGTGGGGACGGATCGATGTGCTCGTCAACAGCGCCGGCCACGGCCCGCGCGCGCCGATCCTCGAGATCACCGACGAGCAGTGGCACACTGGCCTCGACGTCTATCTGATGAACGTCGTCCGTCCGGTCCGCCTCGTCGCTCCCATCATGCAAAGGCAGAAGTCCGGCGCCATCGTCAACATCTCCACCGCCTGGGCGTTCGAACCCTCGCCAATGTTCCCGACCTCTGCCGTATTCCGCGCGGGCCTTGCCTCCTACACGAAGATCTTCGCCGACACCTATGCCGCAGATAATGTGCGGATGAACAATGTCCTGCCCGGCTGGATCGACAGCCTGCCGTCAACCGAGGAGCGCCGCGACAGCGTGCCGATGAAGCGCTACGGCACCAGCGCCGAAATCGCCGCCACCGTCGCCTTCCTCGCCTCCGACGGCGCCGGTTACATCACCGGCCAAAATCTCAAGGTCGACGGTGGATTGACCCGCTCGGTCTAGTCCCGGCAAGAGATCCAACCATTTCGCTTTCGCTCTCCCGAGCCTTGCCTGGGGGAGCGTTTTCGTTTGGAGTATAATGACGGAGATTAAGCCGTCCCTGACTTGCCGGCGCCGAGAGTTGCGAACCTCGTAGGTCGAAAGCGACGCCGCAGCCGGTGGCGCTTGCCGCTCCCGAATTGCTTTTTTGCACTGCACACGTTAGAAGGCCCCCGCGAATTCAGGGGACGGAAACGGGCGGCGTGGGACGGCGCTGCCTTGGGAGGAGTGTCACTATGAACGTCATCAGCACGATTGCCGCCTTGCGCGAACGGCTTGCTGAGCATCGCAAGTCCAGCCGCAGGATCGGCCTGGTGCCGACCATGGGCTATCTGCATGGCGGCCATATGGAGCTGGTCTCCCGCGCCAAAGCCGAGAACGACATCGTCGTCACCTCGATCTTCGTCAATCCACTGCAATTCGGCGCCAATGAGGATCTGGCGAAATATCCGCGCGATCTCGAGCGCGACAGCGCCATGCTGCGCGACGCCGGTGTCGATTTCCTCTTCGCACCCGACGTGACCGATATGTATCCGCGCCCGATGGAGACGCTGGTCGATGTCCCGAGGCTCGGCGCGGAGCTGGAGGGCGCCGTTCGCCCAGGCCATTTTGCCGGCGTCGCAACCGTCGTCACCAAGCTCTTCAATATCGTCCAGCCGGACAGCGCCTATTTCGGCGAAAAGGATTATCAGCAGGTGGCGATCATCCGCCGCATGGTCGAAGATCTGGCGCAGCCGGTTCGCGTCGTGCCGGTGCCGACCGTTCGCGATGTGGATGGCCTGGCCCTGTCCTCACGCAACGTCTATCTCTCGAAGGAAGAGCGCGCCGCCGCCGTCGTCGTCCCGAATACGTTGGCGGAAGCCGAAAGGCTCTATGGCCTTGGCGTCGACGATCCATCCGCATTCGAGGAAGCTCTGCGGGTTTTCATCGAAAAGGAGCCGCTTGCCACCGCCGAAGTCGCCGCCGTCCGCCATCCCGACACACTGGAAGAACTGACGAAACTGCAAGGCCAGCCCGTACTCGTCGCCCTGTTCGTACGCATCGGTACCACCCGCCTGCTCGACAATCGAGTCATCGGTCGCAAGCCGTCCGCCAACGAAAGGACCGCTTGAGATGAGCACTGTCGGACACACCAAGCGCAAGACGCCTGCCGCCATTGCAGCTATGAAAGGCACGCGACCCATCGTCAGCCTGACGGCTTACACGACACCGATTGCCCGCCTGCTCGACCCGCATTGCGACCTGCTGCTGGTTGGCGATTCCCTTGGCATGGTGCTCTATGGCATGGAGACGACGGTCGGCGTCACGATGGAGATGATGATCGCCCACGGCCAGGCCGTCATGCGCGGCGCAAAGCACGCCTGCATCATCGTCGACCTGCCGTTCGGTTCCTATCAGGAGTCGAAGGAACAGGCCTTTCGCAATGCCGCCCGCATCCTGAAGGAAACGGGTTGCGACGGCGTGAAGCTGGAGGGCGGCGAGGAAATGGCGGAAACCGTCTCCTTCCTCACCTCTCGCGGAGTTCCGGTCTTCGGCCATGTCGGCCTGATGCCGCAGCAGGTCAATACGACCGGTGGCTATCGTTCCCTCGGACGCTCGGACAAGGAAGCAAGCAAGATCCGCCACGATGCCAAGGCGATCTCGGAGGCCGGCGCCTTTGCCATGGTGATCGAAGGCACGATCGAGCCACTCGCTCGCGAGATCACCGCCGCGGTCGCGATTCCGACGATCGGCATCGGCGCATCTGCGGCTTGCGATGGGCAGATCCTTGTTTCCGACGACATGCTTGGCCTGTTCAACGATTTCAAGCCGCGTTTCGTCAAGCATTTTGCCGAATTGGCACCCCTGGTCTCGAAAGCAGCAGAAGCCTATGCCGAGGAAGTGAAGGCACGCACCTTCCCGGCCATCGAACACACTTTCCAACCAAAGAAATGAGACTCTGTCAGCCCTTGGCAGGCTCCTTTTCAAGCAGATAGATCGCCTCGCCGAAGTCCTCCATCTTGCTCATCAGCGCTGCGTGAGCATCGCGCAGGCCCTGATTGTAATAGTATGGTCCGATCTCGGTCGTGAGGAAATCGAGCAAGAACTCGGCCGGCAATGTTCCAAGCGTCTGATCGAGTTCCTCGGAGAAATAGCGCTGAAGACGAGCGACGATCGCCGCCTTCTCTTCCTTCGTGAAGGTGATCTTCTTCATTCTCCGCATCTCCCATTTTGCAAGCAGACCCAAGCAACTGCTTTAAGAAAATCAATTAATCCATCAAGTAAATTGAATTGCTGCTTCCGCGCTCACGGCTTACAGCTCTCGCCATTGAACAGCGCTCGGGGGCAGATGCGCAAGGGGTGCGATGATGTCGTACTTCGTGCCCGGTCTGCGTGCTGGACTGCAATGCGGCATCCGGACGAAACCACCGGGTTTTCCACAAAGGATAGAGCGGACGATGAGTCGCGCGGATTTTTTTGAAGGCACGAAGGGTGGTATTGCCGTCGGCCTTGCTGCGGCGCCCTTCGGCGCCTTGTTTGGTGCGCTGGCCCGCGATCAAGGCATGTCGCTCGGCGAATTGACCCTGATGAGCGGCACCGTCTATGCCGGTGCCAGCCAGATGGTGGGGCTCGATCTATTCGGCCACAAGGTTGAGGCCTGGCTCATCGTTCTGTCGATACTGGCGGTAAACTTCCGTCATGTGCTCTATTCGGCTGCGATTGCGCGCTACATCAAGCACTTTTCCGTTGTGGAGAAGTTCTTCACCTTCTTCCTTCTCGTCGATCCGCAATTTGCCGAAACGATCAAGCGGCATGAAAGCGGCAAGGCGGTGACCTTCGCCTGGTACATGGGCTTTGCGGCGATGGTTTACATTCCCTGGGTGGTTATCAGCCTGATCGGCGGCCTGCTCGGGAGCCTAATCGGCGATCCGAAGGCCATCGGCCTCGATATCTTGCTGCCGATCTATTTCCTCGGCATCGTCATAGGCTTTCGCAAGCGGGACAACTTCCTGCCGGTCGTGGCCGCCAGTGCCGTGGCATCCGCCATCGCATATCGCTATGTCGGCTCGCCCTGGCATGTCAGCATCGGCGCGCTTGCCGGCGTCGCCCTTGCCGCGGTGCTGCCGCCGATAAAGGCGAACCGCAAGCCCGACCTCGTCCACGAAAACCACGAGGTCTGACCATGTTCGATTTCAATCCGCATATGGTCCTGCTGATTGCGGCTGCGGCCGTGGTGACCTTCATGACGCGAATCGGCGGCTACATCCTGATCGTCAAGATGACCCGCATTCCGCCTCGCGTCGAAGCGGCGCTGAATGCGGTGCCCGCCGCGGTCCTGACGACCCTCGTCGCACCTGCCTTCTTCATCGGCGGCTGGGATATCAAAGTGGCGATGCTCGCAGCCCTTCTCGTCGGCCTGCGCTATCCTTCGACCTATATGCTGGTCGCAGGGTGGATCGTCGTGATGGCATGGCGCCATTCCGTCGGCGCCTGAAACGTTAAGAGACCCCATCCCGTTTTGAGTCGGGATGGGGCTCCTGCTTCTTAGTGTTTCAGTTCGAGCGTGGCATTTTCCAGCCATGCCCGGATGTCGTGATCATGGATCAGCGGCATCAGCGCTTCGCGCGTCCTGACGTGATATTCGTTCAGCCAATGCAGCTCGTCATGCGTCAGCAGCTCGACGAGAACCAGGCTGCGATCGATCGGGCAGAAAGTCAGCGTCTCGAAACCCAGCATCGGCATGTCGCCGCCTTCGATCCCCTCCGGATCTCGGATATAGATCAGGTTTTCGATGCGGATGCCGAAGTGACCAGGACGGTAATAGCCGGGTTCGTTGGAAAGAATCATGCCGGGAAGCAGCTCCTGCACGGCAAGCCGGGCGATGCGCTGCGGTCCCTCATGCACGGAAAGATAGGAACCGACGCCGTGGCCGGTGCCATGGGCATAATCGACGCCTGCCTTCCAGAGCGCGATACGCGCCAGCGGATCGAGATCGCAGCCGCGCGTCCCCTTCGGGAAACGTGCCGTGCTGATCGCGATCATTCCCTTCAACACCAACGTGAAGAGACGCTTCTGTTCTTCGGAGATTGCTCCGATGCCGATGGTGCGGGTGATATCAGTTGTGCCGTTGATGTACTGCGCGCCCGAATCGATGAGGAACAATTCGCCCGCCTGAATCATCCGATCGCTCGCCGTCGTCACGCGGTAGTGAATGACGGCGGCATGCTCGCCGGCGCCGGAGATCGTATCGAAGGAGATGTCCTTCAGCGGGTTCTGCATGCTCTCGCCGACGCGGGCGCGGCAGGCCTCCAGCCGTTCGGCCGCCGCAATCTCCGTGACCGTTCCCGGCTTGCTCGTCTCGAGCCAATAGAGGAATTCGACCATGGCGGCACCATCCTGCAAATGAGCGGCCGCCGAGCCGTTGATTTCGGCGGCATTCTTGCAGGCACGCGGTAGTTTGGCAGGATCGCTGCCTTCGACGATCTCGCCGCCCTCGCGACGGATGATGTCCGTGAGCGCATAGGGAGCCAGATCCGGATCGACGAGGATGCGCCCACCATTCGCCGCAGCGGCGGCCAGGCGCTTGGTGAGCTCAGCAGGCGGCAGCTGCTTGCAGATCTGTGCCAGATAGGCCTCCGCCTCGACCTTGGTCTTGCGCTTGTCAAGAAAGAGTTCCGCTGCCCCCTCGGCATGGATGATGGCACGCGCCAGTGGATGCGGCGTGTGAGGAACGTCGCTGCCGCGGATATTGAAAATCCAGGCGACCGAAGACGGATCGGTGATCAATACCGCCTTGAGGTTCTTTTCCTTGAGGTTGGCCGCGATGGTGGCAAGCTTATCCTTGGCCAGAACGCCGGCCTGGCCGATATCCTGAATGATGACGCCGCCGAGCGGCTCGGCCGGCCGGTCGGTCCAGAGCTTGTCGAGCGGATTGTGGGGGAGGAAGACCAGCTCACCGTCGATCTCAGCCAAGGCCTTTTCCAGGCGGCGCACTTCAGCACCCGTATGCAGCCACGGATCGATGCCGAGCCGGAAGCCTTTCTTGGCATGGCGCGGCAGCCAGATATGCGGCGGCTCGTTCACGAGATCGCCGCCGGCGAAAACACTGCGATCCGCCTGCTCGGCAAGCTGCGTGACATAACGGCCATCCACGAAGACCACGGCCTGAGAGTGTGTCACAAGCGCAACACCTGCCGAGCCAGTGAAGCCCGTGAGCCATGCGAGACGCTCCGAGCATTTGGCCACATACTCGCCCTGATACTCGTCGGCACGCGGCACGAGGAAGCCGTCAATGCCAAGATCACCGAAGGCGGCACGTAAGCCAGCAACGCGCTCGCGACCGAATTGCGGGGTGGAAGTGACGTCGAAAGACTGAAACATGAGCTGATCCAAGACTGGTGGAGAATCCGTGAAACTGAATTGTGCCAGTATGTTAGAGCATGATTGCCGGAAGCGCGACGTGATTTTCGGAAGCGGCCGAAAACTGTCTGCGCGATAGCGGCTCGGGCCTGCTCCCTTGCCGAATCCACCCTCGATGCCGTTAACGAATCCGCCCATTTCATGAGCATCGTTGACCAAATATGACAACTTCACGGCACGAAACATGCATCTCGCGCATAGCTCCCATGAAGCCTCCCCCCTGCCACGCAAGCGGGAGAGTCGCTATATCCGCCACATCAAACGGGGTTCGCGAAGAACCCGCTCAAACCAAGGACTAAAGACAATGTCTATCACTCGCTCCGCATATGTTAGCCCGGCGCTGGCTGGCGAGCGTCGTACCGTACGCCACTCCGTTGGCTCGCTTCGTCAGCTCGAAGTCGAAACCTCGAGGGCAATCGGCGCAAGCCGCGGCGGTCACCGCTAAGAAGCTTACAAGCTACGCGTTCTAAGCGATCGCAATCCGGTTCTCCTCCTCCCTCCCGGATCACGATAAGAACGCTAGAGCCCGCTTGAGCACTCCTCCACACACGCTCGCGGGCAAGATCGGCGAAAGCCGGTCTCAAGGCGGTGCCTCGGCACCGCCTTTTTTATTTGCTTGCAATCGGATCGGCAGGAAGTGACCGGCTCAGGGCCGGTCGAGATGGATGGTGACCCAGCCATTGCGCCAGATCGTGCGCACATGGCGCAGATGAACGCCGTTATAAGCCGCCAAAACCTTCCAGCGCTGCTCGGCCAGGATACCGGAAAGAATGACCGAGCCGCCCGGCGCCAGATGCGCCACCAGCTGCGGCGCCATCTTGATGAGCGGGCGCGCCAGAATATTGGCGATGATCAGATCGAAGGGGCCATGGCGAGAAAAGGCCGTGGAGTGAAACCCCGGCGCAGTCTCCAATGCAATACCCGAAGCGATCCCGTTGCCGCGGACGTTTTCGCGCGCGACGCGGACCGCAACCGGATCGATATCGGTCGCCAGAACCGGAATGTTGCGCAGCTTGCGCACCGCGATCGCGAGAACACCGCTGCCGGTGCCGAGATCGAGCGCATTGCGCACGCGACGGCTGGCAAGAACCTTCTCGATCGTCTCAAGGCAGCCAGCCGTCGTTCCATGATGGCCGGTGCCGAAAGCCTGCCCGGCCTCAATCTCGATGGCGATATCGCTTGCGCCGACCTTGTCGCGATCATGCGAGCCGTGAACGAGGAAGCGCCCGGCGCGTACCGGCTTCAACCCTTCCAGCGACTTAGCAATCCAGTCGATATCGGGGATGACTTCCTTTTGGACGGACAATCCGGAAAAATTCGGCTTCAGGAGCGCCTCAAAACGGCTGCGGACGTCTTCTTCGTCGTCGGCATACAGATAGATGGAGGCTTCCCAGATATCCTTCTTCTCGTCGATCTCGGTCGTCGCGATCGGCAGTTCCTCATCCTCGAAAACCGGCGTCATCAGGTCAAGGATCTGCCCTGCCTCTTTCTCTGTTGTCGTCACATAAAGGCGGATTTCGCTCAACTCGTCGCTCTTTCTCGTTTTTACTCGGCCCAGTCGATCCAAGGCGGCCTTGGCGTATCGTAACCGGCTATACTCCGAAGCAGGGTCCGTCGCGCCGGTCCGAAGCGCAAAAGCAGCGGTGCAAAAAGATTGCGCGCCGCGATTGCCAGCGGATTTGTCATGGTGATCAGTCGCGTCAGGCCATAAGTCTGCTTCAACACTTGTTTTACGGCGGGAATTCTTAGCGCCGAATACTCCTGTTCGCGGCCTTCCGCAATGAGCCAGGCAAGCCAGCAGGCATCTTCGATACCGAGATTCATGCCGCGCGCGCCGGCCGGCGAATGGATATGGGCGGCATCGCCAGCCAGAAAAACATTGCCTTTGGCCATCGGCTCGACATGACGAAAATGAACGCGAAACTGCGAGGCCCAGATCCTTTCGGCAACTGCTGCGGGATGAACGATCCGGCTTTCGAAATCCTCCAGCGTCGAAATATAGCGAATGACATCCGATGCCACCGGCAAGCGGCCGATCATGCCGGGATCCAAGACCGAAACATCGCCGAAATGGGTATCGATCGGGCCGGCATAGCGAAAGTCAACGAGATAGAAATAGGCTTCCAGCGCCTCGCCCGGGAAGCCTGCTCCCATGGCCTTGCGCACGACGGAGTGGGCACCGTCGGCACCGACCAGAATGTCTGGGCGAACCGTTTCCATCCCGCCGTCCGGGTGCCGAAGCGTGACCTCCGGCTTCTGCAAATCGGCAATCTCGCTCGCGACGATCGCCGTCTGCCATTCAGGTGCGATACTATAACTCGCAAGCGCCTCCATCAGCAGACGTTCCGTATGCCCCTGAGCCAAGCCGCGGATGGCGCTGAAGCGGCCGCTCACCTGCCTTGGATCCAGCTCGAAAAGCGTCTTTTCGCCGGAATGGAAACGGAAACAATCGATGGATTGGGCAGCGTCGATGATACGCTCCGCGACACCGGAGGGAGAAAGCAATGTCAGCGTACGGGCGTTGACGCCAAGAGCGCGGCTCTCTTCGGCGGGCGTCGGGCCGGAGCTATCATCGACGATGCGCGGCGCAAAGCCGCGCCGGGCAAGCTCGAGCGCCGCCGTGAGACCGGCAGGCCCCGCCCCTGCAATCAAAATGGATCTTCTTTCCTTGCTAGCCCCGTTTCCCATCCAAACCCCTATCCCTTCTTGATCAGCTTCTCCAGCTTCTTCACCGCCACGTCCGGATCCTCCTGATAGGCGATGGTTCCGGCAAAGCCGCCGGACGAATCGAGCAGGAAGACCGAAGCGGTATGATCCATCGTGTAGTCGCCGTTCGGCTGCTTCTCATCCGCCGGTACCTTCTTGGCGTAAACCCGGAATCCCTTGATCATATCCATCACCTTGGCGGGGTCGCCCGAAATGCCGGTTATGCGCTTGGACACGTTGGAGACATATTGGCTCATGATTTCGGGCGTGTCGCGCTCGGGATCGACGGTTACGAAATAGGCATTGAGCTTGGTTCCATCCGGATCGACCTTCTCCAGCCAACCGTTCAGCTCGAACAGGGTCGTCGGGCAGACATCCGGACAATGCGTATAGCCGAAAAATACCGCCGAAGGCTTGCCGCGAAATGCCTGCTCGCTGATCGGCTGGCCGCTCTGCGAGACCAGCGTGAAGGCCACGCCATACGGCCCCGCTGCGGCTACCTCGGGCGTCTTGCCGCCGCCGAAGCTCAGCCAGCCCAATATGCCGGCGACGATCAATACGGCCACCCAGACACCAATTCGCACGCTTCTCATGACTGCATTCCTCATCCAACCCCGGCGACGGCACCTGAAAGCCGGTGGCGTCGATCTACCCGTCGGTGTAGCGGCTCAAAGTAGAGGACGCAATTCAAGAAGACGTGCCGAACAAGCCGAAATTGCCGCAGCAAGCGAGCCACCACTTCAAGTGCTTCCGCATTCCCCCGCACACGCCTCTCGCAGGGTCGCATAGATAAATTCTGTTTCAGTGTTAAAGCAATCCTAACCAGTCCGCGCGAACATCTATCGCAAATGTCGAGCTCGACTTCGGCCATCGCTGCCGGAACGCACGGCAGACCGATTTACTTCAGAAGGGCATGACGCCCGCCGGGTACAGCCAGGCGTTTCCCGCCGACGCACCGGACGCTGCCGCTGCTCAAGCCGCTTCAGCCGATCTTTCTTTTCAATCGCCAGCGCCGCTTGCCACCGGCGCCAAACGGGAAGCCTTCAATCATGACGAACGCCATCAAACAAGCCGGCGCCTATCTGGAAATCGTCTCCTTCCACCTCGGCGATCAGGAGTTCTGCATCGACATCATGGCCATCCGCGAAATCCGCGGCTGGGCGCCCGTGACGCCGATGCCGCATACGCCGCCTTATGTGCTCGGCCTGATCAACCTGCGTGGCGCCGTAATCCCGGTCATCGACATGGCTTGCCGCCTCGGCATGAAGATGACGGAGCCCTCCGAGCGCTCAGCCATTATCGTCACGGATATCGCCGGCAAGCTCGTCGGCCTGCTGGTCGAGCAAGTTTCCGACATGATGACCATCAAGAGCGAGGATCTGCAGCCGGCGCCGGAGATCATTCCGGAGGTACAGCGCGCCTTCTGCCGAGGCATCGTGGCCCTGGAGAAATCGATGGTCTGCTTCCTCAACCTCGACACGATCATTGCCGATCAGCTGGCACAAGCCGCGTAACTTCAAGAAGTTAGCACAAAATAAAAATCGCCCTGGAGCCTCGCTTCAGGGCGATCGATTTTTGTGTGACCAGCATTGGCAGGGGTGTAGCCAACGCGCCAGTCAGCAGGCCGTGAACAAGCGGAAGAGTCACCTCCCTTGTTCATTTTCGAAATTGCATCAAAAAGGTGCAGACCGAAAGCAACCAGAAGGAATTCGACAACCCAAGAGTATGACTTTTTTTGGTACTATCCTTCTATCGGTTGTCATTGAGGTATTCTGGTAACTCTATTTTGGCTTGCCGTTCTTCCAGTTAACGTTCTGGCCGAACAGAGGTATCGTCGAAATCGCCATTTTAGCCGACCCATCCGTCAGCTGGCGTGAGTGGATGAGATAGACCAACGTATCGTTCTTCTTGTCGTAGATGCGGGTGACAACCAGCTTCTTCCAGATAAGCGACAATCCGGCGCGGAACACTTCCTCGCCGCTCTGCGACAGGTTGATACTGCCGATCTCGATCGGTCCGGTCTGGCGGCAGGCGATGGAATTGTTGGAGGGATCTTCGAACCAGTTGCCCTTGCGCAATCGGTCAATGACGCTGCGATCAAAATAGGTCACATGGCAGGTGATGCCCGAGACTTGCGGATCCGGCACGGCATCGACCAGAATATCGTTACCCGTCCAGTCCACGCCAACCTTGCCAACCACCTCGGCAGAGGCGGAAACAGGCGCCAGGGTCAAGAAAGATGCGGCAATGGCGGCGCAGAATTTCAGTGAGGTCATCGATCATCCTCCAACATCAGCCGCAGGGAGCGAGAGCGGCTCCGCTAAGGTAAGACGGCGAATGACCGATGCAAGAGACTGCGGCTCGCAAAGCAGTGCCCGTTAAAAGGCATCGACGGCAATTCTCGTCGAGAGGCGCCATCGCCAAGGCAACGGCGCTTCCCAACATGGAGGAGAGGCGGCTCTCACTTGTTCTCGATCGCGATCCTGCCCGTTTCCAGCAGCGACTTGAGATTGGACAATATCTTCGGCCAGCCACCGGAGACCGCTTCGATGAACTTCGAATTCTCAAGCTCGATCGTGTGGGTGACCGTCAGTTTGACGGCGTCGGCGGCGGGCTCCAACTCCATGACGCAACGCGACCAGCCCTCGGCTTTCAGCTCTGGTCTGAACTCATTGCGCCATTTGAAGGCGATGCGCCGCGGCGGTTCGAATTCGGCGATTTCCCCCGTGTCGGCGATGCGGCCATCGGGAAAAAGCATCTTCCACGGCGAGCCGACCTTCCAATCGGTCTCGTGCGTCATGTCGAACCAGTATTGCCTGATGAACTCCGGTGTCGTCAGTGCCGACCAGAGCTTCTCCGGCGAAGTGCGGATGAATGTGACGTAGACGAACTTGCTTCCAGTCATGTCATTTCTCCTTGTTTCACTATTCTTGCTTCTCGGGCCTATGAACCGCCCTCGCCTTCAAGAGCCTTCTTCAATGCCGAAAGCGCGCTCAGCTGCCGGCGCTCGAACTTGCTGATCCAACGCTCGGCAATCTCGTTGATCGGCACCGAATTGATGAAATGCAGCTTCTCCCGCCCCTGTCTCTCGGTCGACACCAGATTGGCCTCCTCCAGAATGGCGAGATGCTTCGCCACTGCCTGTCGGGTCATGGCCAGATCCTCGCAAAGCGCGTTCAGCGTCTGGCCGTTGTGCTCATGGAGTCGATCCAGCAATTGCCGCCGACTGGTGTCCGCCAGAGCCTTGAAAACCGCGTCGTCATTCATATCAATACGGAACCATCTGGTTGCCTATATCTCTCTTATAGGCAACCAAATGGTTGCCTGTCAAGTAATCTTTGGAGGGCACAGCCGTAATCGATGGTAGCAAAATTGGAGGAAGACAATTGACAACGACCCCATCGCATCGGATCATCGCTCCATGATCGCAATTCGCACCACGGCAATGCATCTTATCACCATCTCTCCCTTTGCAGGGCGAGTGGAAGCTGTGTTGCGCTGAGCTAACTGCGATCCATCTCAACCCTGCCGAGGCGAGCAGGGTTGAAATCTCCTTGCTCTCCTCCCCAATACCAAGGAGAGCCCATGTCTTTCGACGAACAAGAGCCCGTTAAGCGACGATCAGGCAAAGTCGGCCCGATCGAGATCCGTGCGACGCGGCCGTCCGATGCCGAAGCGATCGCGGCGATCGCCAATCTTCCCGGTTTCCGCGCCGGCACCTTGCGCCTGCCCTTTCAAAGCGTCGAGGAAACCCGGGAATGGCTGGAAAAGCCCGCCCCCAACTCGACCCGCCTTGTCGCGGAGGTCAACGAACAAGTCGTCGGCAATGCCGGCCTCAACCGGCTTTCCGGACGACGGATGCACATCGGCCAGATCGGCATGGGTGTGCACGACGATTTCACGGGCTGCGGCGTCGGCTCGGCGCTTCTTGCCGCGCTTGTCGACAGCGCCGACAACTGGCTGGCGATCAAGCGCCTGGAACTCACCGTCTTTGTCGACAATGCACCGGCGATCCGGCTCTACGAGAAATTCGGCTTCGAAACCGAAGGACGCCTGCGCGCTTTTGCATTCCGTAACGGCGAATATGTGGACGCCTTCACGATGGCGCGCTTAAGACTCTGAACGATCGAAGGGCGGTGGGTCACGATCCCGCCGCCATCTCTTATCCGCCGATAAAATCCAGCCACTCGTCCTCGGTCATGATCTGGACGTTGAACTCCCGCGCTTTGTCGAGCTTCGAACCAGCGCCCGGTCCTGCTACGACAATATCGGTCTTTTTCGACACCGAGCCGGAAACCTTGGCGCCTAGGCTCTCTGCCTTGGCCTTGGCTTCATCGCGGGTGAACTTTTCCAAGGAGCCGGTGAAGACAACTGTCTTGCCGGCAACTGGGCTCCCGGATGTCACGGGCTGCTCGGCCTCCTGAGGCTGCACCTCTTTGAGCAAGCTTGCGATCACCTCGGTATTGCGCGGCTCCTTGTAGAATTCGACGATCGCACGCGCCACCACCTCGCCGATACCCTCGATATTGTTGAGGTCGTTCCACGCATCGCCTGAAAGCGGGGCCGCCTCTTTCATCGCCACCTCGAAGGCTTGGTAAGTGCCGTAGGAGCGTGCAAGCAGCTTGGCGGTCGTCTCGCCGACATGACGGATGCCAAGCGCGAAGATGAAGCGGTGCAAGGCAATCTGCCGCCTCTCATTGATGGCAGCATAAAGCTTGCCGACGCTGACCTTACCGAAGCCGTCGATATTTTCCAGCTTCGCAAGCGACGATTGCTGGCGCTTCTCAAGAGTGAAGATGTCAGGCGCGGTCCTGATCTGCAGTGCCTGATCTTCGCTCTCGAAAAAGAAATCGATCTGCTTCGAGCCCAAACCTTCGATATCGTAGGCATTGCGCGAGACGAAATGCTTGAGATGCTCGGTCGCCTGCGCCCGGCAGATAAAGCCGCCGGTGCAGCGGGTCACGGCATCGACCTTGCCTGTCTTTTCGTTGATGTCCCGCACCGCGTGGCTGCCGCAGACCGGACAAACCCTGGGAAACTCATAGGGCGCGCTCGACGCTTCACGCTTCTCCATCACGACATCGACGATCTGCGGGATGACGTCGCCTGCTCGCTGCACGATCACCATGTCGCCGACGCGGATATCGCGGCCATCGCGGATCGCCTCGCCCTTGTTGCCGATACCTTTGATGTAATCGGCATTGTGCAGCGTCGCATTGGTGACGACGACACCACCGACCGTGATCGGCTCAAGCCGCGCGACGGGCGTCAGCGCACCGGTGCGGCCGACCTGGATATCGATGCCGACGAGACGTGTGAACGCCTGCTCTGCGGGAAATTTATGTGCCGTCGCCCAGCGCGGCGAGCGCGAGCGGAAGCCAAGGCGAGCCTGAAGTTCCAGGCTATCGACCTTGTAGACCACGCCGTCGATATCATAATCGAGATCGGGTCGCTGCAGGCCGATCTCTTCATAGTGGCCGAGAATATCGGCGACGGAATGCAATCGCGCCATCAGCGGATTGACCGGGAAGCCCCACGATTTGAAGGCCTGCACCATGCCATATTGCGTATCGGCCGGCATGTCCGACATCTCGCCCCAGGCATAGGCAAAGAATTTCAGCTTGCGGCTGGCCGTTACCTTCGCGTCCAGCTGGCGTAGTGAACCAGCCGCGGTGTTGCGCGGGTTGACATAGGTCTGCTTGCCCTCGGCCTCCATCTGCGCATTGAGCGCCAGGAAATCGCTCTTCGCCATGTAGACCTCACCGCGTACCTCGACAACAGCGGGCGCGCCTGCGGGCAAGGTCTGGGGGATCTCCTGGATAGTTCTGATATTGGCGGTGACATTTTCGCCGGTCGTGCCGTCGCCGCGCGTTGCAGCACTCACCATCCGCCCATTTTCGTAGCGGATCGACATGGAAAGACCATCGATCTTCGGCTCGGCGGTAAAGGCAATCGAATTATCCGGAAGCCGGCCGAGGAAGCGATAGACGCTCGCAACGAAATCCTCCACATCTTCCTGCGAAAACGTGTTGTCGAGCGACAACATCGGCCTTGCATGAACGACAGGCGCGAAGGTCTCCGAAGGTGCTGCACCCACCCGACGCGATGGGCTGTCGGCGCGAACCAAAGCCGGGAACCGGGCTTCGATAGCGTCATTGCGCCGCTTCAGCGCATCATAGTCGGCATCCGAGATCTCCGGCGCGTCCTTGCCATGATAAAGCGCATCGTTGCGTGCGATCTCCGCGGCCAGATAGGCAAGCGCGGCGGCCGCTTCGTCTTCGGTCAGATCTTCGACGGGCTTCTGTTCGGTGCTCATGAATCGACACTCCCCGATTTCGGAGATGTTTTAGAGCACTTCGAGAAAAAGTGTGAAGCGGTTTTCCGCCCGGAGCGCGTAAAAACAAAGAGAAAAATCAAGTGGTGGGACGTGTGCAGCGATCAGCCGTTGCCTGATAGCAGGCGCTTAGCAGCCGCCCTCGCCTCGTCCGTCACCGAAGCGCCAGCAAGCATGCGGGCGATTTCCTCGGTCCGATCCTTGGGCTCCATGGTCGCCACGCGTGTCGAGATTTTTTCCGATCCATCTGCGACCGGGCCTTTGGAGATCAGGAGATGTGTCCCGGCGCGTGCAGCGACCTGTGGTGCGTGCGTGACGGAAAGCACCTGCACGCGATCGGACAGGCGTTTCAGCCGCTGGCCGATCGCATCGGCGACCGCACCGCCAACACCGGTATCGATTTCATCAAACACGAGGGTTGGCGCCGAACCGCGATCGGCGAGCGCCACCTTCAGCGCCAGCAGGAAACGCGACAGCTCGCCGCCGGACGCGACCTTGGTGATCGGACCGGGGCGCGTGCCGGGGTTGGTCTGCACATGGAATTCGACAACATCGATGCCCTCGGCCGTACCGGCGTCCCGGTCGCTGGTGATTTCCACCATGAAACGCGCCCGCTCTAGCTTCAGCGCCGGCAATTCCGTCATGACGGCGGCGGCAAGGGCCTCGCCCGCATGGCGACGCTTCTCCGACAGGCTGCGAGCGGCGACATCATATTCCGTCTTTGCGGCAACCAATTCGGCATCCAGGCGGGCCAGCTTCTCTTCGCCAGCATCGACATCGGCAAGATCGGAAACCATGCGCTCGGCGAGAGCCGGAAGCTCGCTTACGGGCACCGAATATTTGCGCGAGGCCGCGCGGAGCGCAAACAGCCGCTCTTCGACCCGCTCAAGTTCGCGCGGATCGTATTCCGTCTTGCGCAGTGCGGCCTCTACTTCCATCTGCGCATTGGAGAGCTGGTCGAGAGCCGCGTCGAGCAACGCGACAGTATCCTCCAGCAGGCCCGGCGCCTCATGGCTCTTGCGCTCGAGCCGGCGGACCAGCGAAGCGATATGCGGCACGGGCGAGGCGTTGCCGTTCAGGAACTCCGAAGCCTCGGCGATATCGCCGGCGATGCGCTCGGCTTTCATCATCCGCGAGCGCTTTTCGGCGAGATCATCCTCTTCGCCGTCCTGCGGCGACAGCTTTTCCAGTTCTTCGACGGAAGCACGCAGATAGTCGGCCTCGCGGGCCGCCTTCTCCACCTGCTCCCTGTGCTTCTTCAAGGTGCGCTCGTTATCGCGCCATGCCTTGTGCAGCCTGCCGACCCCTTGCGCCTCTTCCGCCAGACCGGCGAAAGCGTCGAGCAGCATGCGGTGTGCATCCGTATCGACAAGTGCACGGTCGTCATGCTGTCCATGGATTTCGACGAGAAGCTGCCCGATCTGGCGCATAAGCTGAACGCTGAGCGCCTGATCGTTGACAAAGGCCTTGGTGCGGCCGTCGGCAGATTGAACGCGGCGAAAGATGAGATCGCCGTCGTCATCGAGGCCATTCTCGCGCAAGAGCTTGCGAGCGGGATGTTGCGTGCCGACCTCGAAAACCGCCGTTACCTGACCGCGGTCCTCTCCATGACGCACGAGACCGCCATCGCCGCGCCCGCCAAGGGCCAGCGACAGGCTATCAAGCAGGATGGATTTGCCTGCACCCGTCTCGCCGGTCAACACCGAAAGTCCGGACTCGAAGGCAAGATCCAGCCGCTCGATCAAAACGATATCGCGGATCGAAAGCTGGATCAGCATCTGCGCTCAATCTCACGTCCCAAGAAGAAGTTTCTTGCCCGCTCTGGAAATCCACGAACCGGAGTTTTCGCTCGGCTCCACGCCACCCTTCTTCAGCAGCTGAAAGGAATCGGAGTACCAGCGGCTGTCCGGATAGTTGTGGCCGAGAACGGCGGCTGCCGTCTGGGCTTCAGGCACGATGCCCATCGCGTAATAGGCCTCGACCAGACGCGCCAAGGCTTCCTCGATCTGGTTGGTCGTCGGGTACTTCTCAACGACGATGCGGAAGCGGGAGATGGCGGCAAGATAATCCTTGCGCTCAAGATAATAGCGGCCGACCTGCATTTCCTTGCCGGCGAGCTGGTCGCGGGCAAAGCGGATCTTTTCCTGCGCGTCGCTGACATATTGCGACTTCGGATAATTGGTGACGAGCTTGCTCATCGCCTCGATCGTCTGCTGCGCCGCGCGCTGGTCCTGCGTGATGTCGACGATCTGCTTGGCGTAGGACGAGCCGACCAGGTACTGGACGTAATCGGCATCTTCGGAGGCCGGATACTGCCGCAGGTAGCTATTGCCTGTCTGCACGGCGTCGTCGTAGCGACCTGTACGGAACTTCACGAAAGTGCTCATCACCATCGCCTTGCGCGCCCATTCGGAGAAGGGCTGCTGCTGGTTGATGGCATCGAACTTCTTGCCGGCTTCCGTCATGTTGCCGGCCTTGATATTGGCGAGGCCCTGATTGTAGAGCAATTCCGGCGGATCGGTATCGACACCGAGCTTGGTGATGTCGATATCCTTCTTCGTATTACAACCGGTCACCACAGCACTGGTACCAGCCAGGAGAAGCGATACGAGCAAAGCCCGTGCTGCGATATTCATGCTTTCAGACCTTGCAAAACTCATCGGATCACTGTCCCACTAGCCGTCGTTGCGGAGACGGCGTTCTCTCGCTGGCGTTTCTAGCCGTAAAAACACCATCAGGGCAACGCATTGATGATGCATTAACGCATTTTTGTGGCAAAGGCCGGATTTCAGCAGGCTTTAATCACTGTTTTGACAGGGAATTCCTTTGCCGCCCACCTGATTTTCACGTCCTGCTCCAACCGAAGACAAAGCTTGCGAGTCGCCTGTCAAAAAAAGAGCCGCTCCTCATCAGAGCGGCACTCAATTTCATTGCGATTCCGAAAGATCACGCCGACCAGGGGGCGAATTCCGGGGCGTTGACCGGAACGAAATCGCGGCTGTGAGCACGCTGACGCTGCGCCGAGGACTCAACGACGTCATAAGCACTGGGATCGCTCAGCAGCGCCTTGAGAGCATTCGCATTCATCCGATGGCCGCCGCGATAGGAGCGGTAGTGGCCGATGAACTGCGCACCCGCAAGCGCGAGATCTCCAACGGCATCCAGCGTCTTGTGACGAACGAATTCATCCTTGGCGTAACGCAGGCCTTCGACGTTGATAACCGTATTGTCGTCGGAGATGACGACGGAATTCTCAAGCGACGAACCCAGCGCGTGGCCCGAAGCCCAGAGGCGCTCGACATCGCGCATGAAGCCGAAGGTGCGCGCACGCGACAGTTCGGTCTTGAAGCTCTCGGCGGTCAGGTCGCCTTCCCACTTCTGTCGGCCAATCAGCGGGCATTCGAAATCGATCTCGACTTCGAATCGCGTGCCGTCATATGGACGAAACTCGCACCAGGAACCGCCGGCCTCGATGCGCACCGGCTTGGTGACGCGGATATAGCGACGTTTGGCGCTGAGCGAGACGATACCGGTCTGCTCGATGGCTTCGATGAAGGGATAGGAGCTGCCGTCCATGATCGGCATTTCGGCGCCGGTGACTTCCACGACGACGTTATCGAGGCCGACCGCGTAAATCGCAGCCATGACATGCTCCACCGTCGCAACGGAGCGCGCCGGAGAAAAGCCAAGAACCGTGCAGAGATCCGTATTGCCGACCTGCGAGGAAACGGCGCGCAGCTCGGTCACATCGCCATTACCATGCAGGCGCTGGAAAACGACACCGGTGCCTGCCTCAGCGGGATAGAACGTAATCGACACATTGGCGCCGGAATGAACGCCGATACCCGAAAGTGTCACAGGGTTTGCAATGGTGGTCTGAAAACCCAGCAATCCGATTGCCATATAATTCTGCCTTCGTCTGTCTGATCCATGCTGGGTGGCCATCTTCGGACGCTTACCCTTCTCGCCGGTTCAGTCTGTTAACTATGCCGCTCTCTTACAAAAGCTCGCTGCCAAATGTGATTCCGCAGCCTTGCTTGGTATTTACATACGCGCCGAGGCACAGCATTCCAAATCACTGTTTCTTTCGCATTGTTACGAAAGCAGCTGATTGAATTTGTTGGATAATTTCGGATATGACAACAAGTCTAAAATAAGGAAATCCGGAGCCTTGCGGCCCCGGATTTCGTCAAGATGGTTAGCAACCTATTAAAAGGTCGTTCAGCATCAGGTCAGTTCGACTGGCGGCGCAGGAAGGCCGGAATCTCGAGCTGATCGTCTTCATGGTTCGCCATGCGTGCCTGCGGAGCCTGACGGCCCTGGTCGTCGAGGTTGCCGCGACGCGGAGCGTAGAGGCTGGCTTCCGGCGACGGTGCACGGCGCTGCGGCGCTGCGTTCGTCGAGGCCATCATGTCATCGAAGGCCGGATCTTCTTCGCGGCGGCCGAGCGAATTGGTGATTCGCTTCAGCAGGCCCATCGGGCCACGCTCTTCGGTGGCCTGGGGGGCTGCCGGCTGGGCGCGGTGTTCCATTTCGGCCTTAACGACCGGCGGGAAATCCTCGACCTTCGGCATGCGAACCTGCTCGGGAGCCTGACGGATGATCGGCTGCTGATGCATGACCGGTGCCTGCTGCTGAGGCTGCGCCTGAACCGGGGCCTGACGGACCGGCTGAGCTTCCGGAGCAGCTGCGAAGATGCGGCTCTGCGGACGGAAGCTATCTTCCGGCGCTGCGGCCTGCGGCATTACCGGCTGCTGCTGGACATGAGCCTGACGGCTCATCTGGATTTCCAGCTCGCGCTCGAGATCGGCCTCTGCCGCACGAATGGTCTGGGCAACCGGGTCCACGGTACGAGGAGCCGGAGCGGCAGCCTGTGCGGTATGGGCCTGCGCGACATGGGCAGGCTGAGCTGCGGCCGCTACCGGAGCGGCGGCCGCGGAAGGACGCATAGCCGGCTTGGCGGCCGGACGGAATTCCATTCCTCTGTCGGCAGCTTCGTTCATCGCGCGGTCGATACCCGTTGCGACGACGGAAACGCGGATGATGCCTTCCAGCGATTCGTCGAAGGTGGCGCCGAGTATAATGTTGGCGTCGGGATCGACCTCTTCGCGGATGCGGGTTGCAGCTTCATCGACCTCGAACAGGGTCAGGTCACGGCCGCCGGTGATCGAGATCAGCAGGCCCTGTGCGCCCTTCATCGAGGTTTCATCGAGCAGCGGGTTGGCAATGGCGGCCTCGGCGGCCTGCATTGCACGGCCCTGGCCGGAAGCCTCACCGGTACCCATCATGGCGCGGCCCATTTCGCGCATAACCGAACGGACGTCTGCGAAGTCGAGGTTGATGAGACCTTCCTTCACCATCAGGTCAGTGATGCAGGCAACGCCCGAATAGAGAACCTGGTCGGCCATCGAGAACGCGTCGGCGAAAGTCGTCTTGTCGTTTGCGATGCGGAACAGATTCTGGTTCGGAATGACGATCAGCGTGTCGACCGACTTCTGCAGTTCCTGGATACCCTGTTCGGCAAGACGCATGCGGCGGCCGCCTTCGAAGTGGAACGGCTTGGTGACGACGCCGACGGTCAGGATGCCCTTGTTGCGAGCGGCCTGTGCGACGACCGGTGCAGCACCCGTACCCGTGCCACCGCCCATGCCGGCGGTAACGAAGCACATGTGCGTGCCATTGAGGTGGTCGATGATTTCATCGATGCACTCTTCAGCGGCTGCACGGCCGACTTCCGGCTGCGAACCGGCGCCAAGACCTTCCGTAACGTTGACGCCGAGCTGGATGATCCGCTCCGCCTTCGTCATGGTCAGCGCCTGTGCATCAGTGTTGGCGACGACGAAATCGACGCCCTGCAAGCCTGCCGTGATCATGTTATTGACGGCATTGCCGCCACCGCCACCAACACCGAACACGGTGATTCGCGGCTTAAGCTCGGTGATATCTGGCTTATGCAGCTTGATAGTCATTGTACCCGTTCCTTCTCTTTATGGCCGCATCGCCACGCCGGCCAATTCACTCGATTTCACTTGCCTGACGCTTACCCGGAGAAACGACCTCCGGATCAGGCACTCAAAAACTCTCTTTCAACCATTGGCCGACACGGCCGATCCGGCTGTTGTTACCCCCAAGCGACGAGAGCAGACCGCTGCTCGGCGCATGTGTTTCCATGTCTGCGACCTGCGGATAGATCATCAGGCCGACCGCCGTCGAAAAAGCCGGCCCCTTGGCTGCCGTCGGCAGACCGGACACGCCCATCGGACGACCGATGCGGACATTGCGGGCAAGGACCCGGCGCGCCACATCAGGCAAACCGGTCAGCTGGCTGGCGCCGCCCGTCAGGACGACACGCTTGCCGACGATCGGGCTGAAGCCCGAACGCTGGATGCGATCGCGAATGAGTTCGAGGGTTTCCTCGATACGAGCCTTGACGATGCGCGACACCAGGGCCTTCGGCACCTGCGTCGGCTGGTCACGCTCATCTTCGCCGATCGGCGGGATGGAAATAAGTTCGCGCTCTTCCGAGGAATTCGCCAGCGCGGAGGCATGGACGACCTTCAGACGCTCCGCATCCTCGATGCGGGTGGAAAGGCCACGAGCGAGGTCGGTGGTGACGTGATGGCCGCCAAGGCTGACGGCATCGGTATGCACCAGCTTACCCTCGGCGAAGACCGAGATCGTCGTCGTGCCGCCGCCCATATCGATCGCAGCGCAGCCAAGCTCGACTTCGTCGTCGACGAGAGCGGCAAGACCGCTCGCATAAGGCGTCGCCACCATGCCTTCGACCGAAAGATGTGCGCGATTGATGCAGAGTTCGAGGTTACGAAGCGCGGCGCGCTCGGCCGTCACGACATGCATGTCGACACCGAGAGCGTCGCCGAACATCGCAAGCGGATCACGGATGCCACGCTCGCCGTCGAGCGAGTAGCCTGTCGCCAACGAATGCAGCACGGCGCGCTCCTGGCGGACCGATTGCTGGCATGCCGCAGCCAATACCTTCTTGAGATCGTTTGATTCGACTTCCTGCCCGCCCAGGTCGATGGTCGCGGTGTAGATATCGCTGCCGAGACGGCCAGCCGAGACATTGACGATCAGGCTGTCGACGGTGAGGCCAGCCATGCGCTCGGCCGCGTCGACGGAGAGCCGGACGACGCCTTCCAGCGCGTCGAGATCGGCGATCACGCCGGTCTTGATACCACGGGAGCGCTGATGGCCGATGCCGATGATCTCGATGTTATGCGTGCGGTTCGGCAGAACCTGGCTCTCTTCGCGAGGCGTCAGCCGGCCGATCATGCAAACGACCTTTGTCGAGCCGATATCGAGAACCGAGACGATGTGCGACCGCTTGGAAGACAGCGGCTTCAACCGCGGCAGGCCGAAATGAGACGAACCGAATAAGCTCATGTATCCTGCCCTGCTTTCTTCAAAGCCTTGTTTCTTGCATCGACCGCGGCCTGGCGGCGAAGCGTTGCGTCGGGGGTCAATTCTATTGCGGTACGATCTGCTAGACGAAGATCCACGGCAGCGATGTCGCGCTGCAGAAGGCTCTGGTCCTTGTCGAGCTTGGTAAGCCGCGCCAGCGCGCCATCGATATTGTCTTCCGGCAGCCTGACGATCACGCCGTTGTCGAGATAAAGATCCCAGCGACGGCCGGCGACGCGGACGAATGCTTTTACCTGAGCGTGAATATCAGGCCATTTGGCAAACGCCTCTTCCACGGAAGCGGCCGAGGTCTCTGCATCGCGCCCGACAAAGAGCGGCAGCTTGGCAAACTTGTTGTCGCGCAGCGGCGCGATCACGCTGCCGTCCTTCTGGATCAGCGAAAGTTCCGCCCCGTGCTGCCAGATGGCATAGGCCTTGCGCTCTTTCAGCTTCACTTCGACTGTCTTAGGATAGACTTTGCGAACCTCGACATTCTGAACCCAGGGCAGATTGGCAATCTTCTGACGAGCAGCATCCGCATTGAGGGCCACGAGCGAGGTCGTACCATCGAGGCCGAGCAACTGCAGGATTTCGATTTCAGAAGTCTCATCGTTGCCGGAGACCTTCACATCCTCGATCGCGAATCCGGCAGCGGACGTCGTCGCCTCTGCAACTGCCTGGCCGTGACCACCGACGGACATGCCATAAAGGCCGGTGACAGCAAAGAGCAGGACGGTCGAGACCGTACCGGTGTGAGCGGGGATATTGATACGGCCCGAACCGAGGCTGACCAGGAAGCGGACTGCACGGCGCAATGGACGCGGCAGGACGAACGCATCTTCGACGTCGTCGATGGCGAGCGGGACGCGATGACGGGACCGCCTCATATTTTTGACCGTCAGCGCAAACAAGACGCGTCCTCCACCATCCACCGGAGAAATTCACCAAACGAGTAGCCGGCATAAGCGGCCATTTCGGGCACCAGCGAGGTAGGAGTCATACCGGGCTGAGTGTTGATCTCCAGCCAGACAAGTTCACCTTCTTCGGAAAAGCGATCATCGAAACGGAAGTCAGATCGACTGACGCCGCGGCAGCCGATAGCTTCATGCGCCCTTAACGATAATGTTTGTATCTTTTGGTAAAGATTCGGTGAAATTTCCGCTGGCAGGACATGTTTTGATCCACCTTTGGCATACTTCGCGTCGTAGTCGTAGAAGCTGTGGCCGAGTGGCACGATCTCGGTAACGCCGAGAACCTTGCCTCCCATCACCCCGCAGGTCAGCTCGCGGCCATGAATATAGCGCTCGACCAGCACCTCATCGCCATAGCGCCATTCCGAAGACGTTATGATTTGCGGCGGATGCGCCTGATCTTCCTTGACGATCACGACACCAAAGCTCGACCCCTCGCGCACCGGCTTGACGACATAGGGCGGCTTCATCGGATGCTCGCCGACGATGCGGAAACGATCCATGACGAGCGAAGCTGCGACGGGAATGCCAGCGGCGGCTGCGACCGTCTTTGCCCGCGCTTTATCCATCGCGAGAGCCGAGGCAAGCACGCCGGAATGGGTATAGGGAATCTGGAGGTATTCGAGGATACCCTGGATGGTGCCGTCCTCGCCGAACGGTCCGTGCAGGGCATTAAAGACTACATCCGGCTTCAGCTCGGCCAAACGGCTGGCAACATCATGATCGACGTCGACGCGAGTGATCTGAAAGCCTTCGGCTTCGAGGGCGTCAGCGCATGCCTTTCCCGAGGAAAGGCTGACAGGCCTTTCCGAGGAAAATCCGCCCAAAAGGACAGCCACATGCTTGGCACCCATTAATACCCCCGACTTCACGGTCTCTGCTCTGCTTTTGCCGGGCCTCGCCTAACAGCGATTCTCGCCCCGCTTTCAATAGGCCGATTAGAACGACATTAAGGTTAATGAAGCGTTTACTTTCGTTAACCTTCGGCCGCTCTGCTGATGCTCGAATGGTTCGAATCAAATCGATCTAAAGAATTCTGCCATTAGATTCAGAGAGTTGCTACTTTTGAAATCGCTACATTTAGATTTTTCAAACAAAGAGGCCCGCATCGAAGGATCCGATGCGGGCCAGAAAGCCTTAAAATTGCACGCTGATTTTACTCGCTATCGTCGACCAATTTCCAGACGAGGCCGCCCAATGCACCCCCCACGATCGGCGCGACCCAGAACAGCCAAAGCTGCTGCAGCGCCCAACCGCCGACGAACAGGGCCTGACCTGTCGAACGGGCCGGATTGACCGATGTGTTGGTGATCGGGATGGAAATCAGATGGATCAGCGTCAGTGCCAAGCCGATGGCGATCGGCGCGAAACCAGCCGGCACCTTGCTGCTCGTCGATCCGAGAATCACGACGAGGAAGAACAAGGTCAGCACAATCTCGGCCACAAGAGCCGATACTATGGAGTAGCCGCCGGGCGAATGCTCGCCGTAACCATTCGCAGCAAAGCCGCCGAGCTGGAAATCAGCCTTCCCGCTGGCGATCAGATAAAGCACGGCAGCAGCGGCGATGGCGCCGACGACCTGTGCGATGATATAGGGAATAAGCTGCCCACCGGGAAAACGGCCGGCCACGGTCAGGCCAACCGATACGGCTGGATTGAAGTGCCCGCCCGATATGCCGCCGACGGCAAAAGCCATAGTCAGCACAGTCAGACCGAACGCGAAGGCAACGCCAAGAAAACCAATACCGAGGCTCGGAAATGCTGCTGCGAAGATCGCGCTGCCGCAGCCGCCAAATACGAGCCAGAATGTTCCAAGAAATTCAGCTATAAGCTTTTTCTGCATGAAATATTTCCCCTTTGCCCTCAACCGCAGCGAAAATCAGCCATTTATGAGAAGATTCCGGGAAAGCCTCGCCGGAAAGACGCCCACGCGGTAGCAAACATTCGCCCAGTTGCTCGCGAATCAACCATTGCGGCTAAATAATAGCATGCAACCGTTGATTTCTTGCGCAGTTGGCGTTTGCGTTGAACAAAAATTACGCTAAGGACAGATTCTGTCCGCTAAGTACCCCTTAGAATCGTCCAAAATGGTGGGAACATGACTGACGCGATATCTCCTTTATCGCCGACCCCCTCGTCATCGAACAACGCCGTTGCCAATTCTCCGGCACGTGTTCTGATCGCGAGCCTTATCGGCACAACGATCGAATTCTTCGATTTCTACGTTTACGCGACGGCGGCGGTTATCGTCTTCCCGAAGCTGTTCTTCCCTGCAAGCGACCCGACATCTGCAACGCTGCAGTCTTTCGCAACCTTTTCCATCGCCTTCTTCGCGCGCCCGATCGGCGCGATGATCTTCGGGCACTTCGGAGATCGGGTCGGCCGAAAGGCAACGCTTGTCGCGGCCTTGATAACCATGGGCCTATCGACGGTGGTGATCGGCCTGCTGCCGACCTATACCTCGATCGGCGTTCTCGCACCGATATTGCTGGCGCTTTGCCGGCTCGGCCAAGGCCTCGGTCTCGGCGGCGAGTGGGGCGGCGCAGTGTTGCTCGCCACGGAAAACGCTCCGGAAGGCAAACGCAGCTGGTACGCCATGTTTCCGCAGCTCGGCGCACCGATCGGCTTTATCCTGTCGGCAGGTCTGTTCCTGATCCTGCGCGAGAGCATGGCTGATGCGGACTTCCTCAACTATGGCTGGCGCATTCCCTTCCTGATCAGCATCGTGCTCGTTGCCGTCGGCCTTTATGTCCGGTTGAAGATCACGGAAACTCCGGAGTTTCAGCGCGCTATCGAGAAGGAAGAACGAGTTTCCGTTCCGATCGCGGTCATCTTCCGCTCGCACTTCCGCAGCCTGATCCTCGGCACCATCATCGCGGTCGCCACCTTCGTGCTGTTCTACCTCATGACGGCCTTCACGCTGAGCTGGGGCACCCGCCCTCCCGGCAACGGTCCGCTGCCGGCAGGTCTCGGCTACTCGCAGGGCCAGTTCCTCGTCGTCCAGCTCGTCGGCGTCGTGTTCTTCGGCCTGATGATCCCGCTCTCCGGCCTGTTGTCGGACCGCTATTCGCGCCGTCTGGTTCTGATCCTGACGACGATCGGCATTCTCATCTTCGGCCTGTTCTATTCGTCGCTGCTGACGGCCGGCCTTGCAGGAGCCTTCGTCTGCTCGATCATCGGTCTGGCATTGATGGGCTTCACTTACGGCCCGATCGGCGCCGCGCTGGCAGCGCCGTTCCCGACCACCGTGCGCTATACCGGCGCCTCGATGACCTTCAATCTCGGGGGCATCGTCGGTGCGTCTCTGGCTCCCTACATCGCCACATGGCTCGCAACGACCTACGGCCTCGTCTATGTCGGCTACTATCTGGCTGCCGCCGCCCTGCTCTCGCTGATCGGCATCCTGCTCTCGGGCAATGACGAAGTCTGAGAAAACAAGCGTAACAAATTGAAAAGGCCGGGTTTTCACCCGGCCTCTTTTCTTGAATCACTTTATGAGGTTTGAGCCGATTACGGCACCAACTTATTCGGTCGTGACGCCCTGGAACGGGCGAACTTCGCGACCGGGCATGAAGTGGCCGAAGCGCTTGATTTCCCATTCCAGCTTGACCCCGGAATTCTCGAAAACCTCGCGGCGCACCTGTTCGCCGAGATATTCCAGATCGTAGCCCGTCGCCTGCTCCATGTTGATCATGAAGTTGCAATGCAACGACGACATCTGCGCGCCGCCGATCACAAGACCGCGGCAACCGGCTTCATCGATCAGCTTCCAGGCGGAAAGGCCTTCAGGGTTCTTGAAGGTCGACCCCCCGGTCTTCTCGCGAATGGGCTGCACCGTCTCGCGATGCGCGCGCACGGCATCCATCTCCGCGCGGATCTTGGCGCGATCTTCGGGATAGCCTTCGAAAAGGACATGCGTGAAGATCAAGTCTTCCGACGCGTCCGAATGCCGATAGCTGTAGCCCATCTCGGCGTTGGTCAGCACATGCTTTTCGCCCTTGCGGTCGATTGCATGAACTTCAATGACGCGCTCGCGGGTCTCGGCACCATTGGCGCCGGCATTCATCCGCGCGGCGCCGCCGATGCTGCCCGGAATGCCGTAGAAGAAATGGAAACCGCCGATGCTGTTGTCCATCGCCATGGCGGCGACGTGCTTGTCCGGGCAGATGGCGCCGGCCAGAATGCGGTTCTCGCCTGCAAGCTCGACCGCGCCGAAGCCCTTGGCCGAAAGCCTGAGGACAACGCCCGGAATGCCGCCGTCGCGCACCAATATGTTCGACCCCACGCCGACGACCGTCAGCGGTACTGCTTCCGGCAGGATCTTCAGGAAGGCGATCAGGTCGTCCGTATCGTGCGGCTGGAACATGAGCTCCGCCAATCCACCGGCGCGGAACCACGTGACGCGATCCATCGGCGCGTCCGGCGTCAGCCTTCCCCTGATGTCCTTTACGCTGTCGCCGAGCGACGCCAGAAGCTTTTCTCCATTTACCTGTTTCATGCGGATTTACCCGAGAGGCCTTCCAATTCCTTTGGCAATGATGCTGCCCAATATGTGATACTGCCAGCCCCCAACAAAACCACAAAATCACCCGGTTGCGCAATCTCCGCAACCATGGCGGCAAGATCTTCCTGTGCCGACAGATAGCGCGCGTCGCGATGGCCGCTAGCCTTGATGCGCGACACGAGAGTCTGTGAATCCGCGCCTTCGATGGGATCTTCACCAGCGGCGTAGACCGGCGCCAGGAAGATGCTGTCGGCATCGTTGAAGCAGGCGGCAAACTCTTCGAAAAGGCTCGACAGGCGCGTGTAGCGATGCGGCTGATGCACGGCGATGACACGGCCCTTGCAGGCCTCGCGCGCAGCCTTCAGCACGGCCTTGATCTCGACCGGGTGATGACCGTAATCGTCGAAAACCTTCACCCCGTTCCATTCGCCTGTCAGCGTGAAGCGCCGCTTGACGCCGCCGAAGGACGCCAGCCCTCTGGCGATTGCCTCGTTGGAGATGCCCAACCGATTGGCAACGGCAACAGCCGCCGTCGCGTTGGAAATATTGTGACGTCCGGGCATCGGCATCACCAGATCCTTGATATGGATCACCTTGCCGGTGCGGCGTCTGCGAATTTCGACATCGAACAGCGACCGCGTGCCTTCGACGCGCACATTCATGAAACGCACGTCGGCCTGCGGATTCTCACCATAGGTAATGACCTTGCGGTCCTCGATGCGCCCCACGAGCGCCTGCACTTCCGGATGATCGATGCACATAACGCCGAAGCCGTAGAACGGCACGTTCTCGACGAACTGCCGGAAAGCCGCGCGGACGGCATCGAAATTGCCGTAATGGTCAAGGTGCTCCGGATCGATATTGGTAACGACTGCGACATCGGCTGGCAGCTTCAGGAACGTGCCGTCGGATTCGTCGGCCTCGACAACCATCCACTCGCCCGCGCCCATGCGCGCATTGGTGCCGTAGGCATTGATGATGCCGCCGTTGATGACGGTGGGATCGAGCCCGCCGGCTTCCAGAAGCGTCGCCACGAGCGATGTCGTCGTCGTCTTGCCGTGTGTGCCGCCGATGGCGATCGCATTGCGGAAGCGCATGAGTTCGGCGAGCATTTCGGCACGACGCACCACCGGCAGCAGCTTCTCGCGCGCAGCAATGAGTTCCGGGTTACTCTTCTTGATGGCAGTGGAAACGACCACGACTTCCGCGTCGCCGAGATTCTCCGCCTTGTGACCGATATGGACCGGAATGCCCTTGTCGCGCAGCCGCTGTACGTTGGCGCTTTCCGATTGGTCGGATCCCTGCACGCGATGGCCGAGGTTATGCAACACCTCGGCGATGCCGCTCATCCCGATACCACCGATACCGATAAAATGCACAAGGCCGATTGCCTTCGGCAGCTTCATACGCCTGCCCCCTTGAATTGCTGAATTGAACGTCCCCCGGCAATAGCCTCAACCATGTCGGCAAGCAAGTTAGCCGCATCCGGCTTGCCTGCCTGCTTGGCGGCCGCCGCCATCTTGGCGAGTTTTTCCGGCATGGTCATGGAGCCGCGCAGGATCGTGGAAAGCTTTTCCGGCGTCAGTTCCGATTGCGCGATGACCTTGACGCCGCCGGTTGCCGCCAGTGCTGCGGCATTGGCCGCCTGATCGTGATCGAGCGCATGCGGATAGGGCACCAGGATGGCCGGACGGCCGATTACTGCCAATTCGGATACTGTAGAAGCACCGGAACGGCAGAGAACCAGATGCGCAGCACCGATACGCTCGGCCATGTCGTTGAAGAATGGCGCGACATCGGCGCCCATCTCCAGCTTTCTGGTGCAGCTGTTGACCGTCTCCATATCCTCGGGACGCACTTGCTGCGTGATCCGCAAGCGCTTGCGCAGCGGCTCTTCCAACAGGCTGATGGCCGTCGGCACCGCTTTTGAGAAATATTGTGCGCCCTGGCTGCCGCCGAAAACGACCAGATTGAACGGATCGTCCGGAACGGAAGGCACATAGGGTCGCTTCGCAGCTTCGATGACGGCCGGACGTACGGGGTTGCCCGTTGTGACCGTCTTCTCCCCAAACGGTCCCTCTTCTGAAAGGAAACCGCCCGCAATCGCCCGCACCCGCGTCGCCAGCATCTTGTTGGCGCGGCCCATGACGGCATTCTGCTCATGCAGCATCGACGGCACGCCCATGCGTGTAGCCGCAAGCAATGGCGGGACAGTCGGATAACCGCCGAAACCGACGACGCAGACGGGCTTGATTCTCTGGATCAGCTTGCGCGCGGCGCGCATGCCCCTCCACAGCGTCCAAAGGGCGCGCGCAACCTTCAACGGGCTCTTCGAGCCGATCGTTGCCGAGGGCACGACATGGATCTCATCGGCCGGAAATTTGCCAGCATAGCGTTCGGCGCGGCTGTCGGTGACCAGGTGCACGGAATAGCCGCGCTCTTTCAGCTTGTAGGCCAGAGCTTCGGCCGGAAATACGTGGCCGCCGGTTCCGCCGGCGGCAAGAAGGACAATGCCTTTACTCATAATTTTCGCTCCCGCGAAGACCCCATTACTCGGGGCATCTCCCTGATATAGGAAGTCGCCACGACCGCGTCATCAGCGCGGACCAAGCCCCTCTCATAGACCGGCGCCTGTGCAAAAGCGACCGGAGAATGAACGGGAAGTATGGGGTGAAGTAAGGGCAAGTCCACGATGCTACTCCGCCGGCAGTCCATGCGTGACACGGAACATGCTGCGATCCTGCGCACGCTTTTCCGGGCGGTGACGCGTCAGCGCCAGAATGAAGCCTGCGGTCACGCAGATCGCGGTCATCGACGAACCACCATAGGAAATCAGCGGCAGGGTCATGCCCTTGGCGGGCAGCAGCTGCAGGTTCACGCCGATATTGATGATCGACTGAATGCCGATCTGCAGCACCAGGCCGGCAACCGCGAAACGATTGAAGTCGTTCTTCTCCCTGTAGGCATGCGACAGGCCGCGCAGCACGAGGAAGGCGAAGACGCAGACGAGTACCATGCAGAAGATCACGCCGAACTCTTCGGCAGCCACCGAGAAGATGAAGTCGGTATGGGCGTCCGGGATGATCCGCTTGACGACGCCTTCGCCCGGGCCGACGCCGAACCAGTTGCCATGGACGATCGCCTGCTTGGCGGTATCGACCTGGAAGGTGTCGCCCTCACCGGTCATGAATTTATTGACGCGTTGCGCCACGTGATCGAAGACGTAATAGGCCGCAACGAAACCACCGGCGCCAAAGCCGCCAAGAACGATGATCCAGAGCCAGGGCATGCCGGCCATGAAGAACATGCCACCCCAGACGGCCGTCGTCAGGATCGTCTGTCCAAGGTCCGGCTGCGCGACGAGCAGCGCAACGACGATGCCGAACAGAATGATGGCAAAGAGATTGCCCGGAATTTCCGGCTGGCGCGCATGCTCGGCAAACAGCCAGGCGCAGACGACGACGAAAGCGGGCTTCATGAATTCCGAAGGCTGAATCGACAGCGCCGCGATGTTAACCCAGCGCCGCGAACCCTTGACCTCGATGCCGAAGAACAGCGCGAAAAGCATCATCGCCAGCGAAACGATCAGCAGGATGACCGCCGTGCGCCGTACCTGACGAGGCGACATGAACGAAATGCCGATCATCGCCGCGATCGCCGGAACGAGGAACAGGGCGTGGCGCTTGACGAAATGGAAAGGCTCAAGCCCGATGCGCTCTGCCACCGCAGGCGACGCCGCGAAGGAGAGCATGAAGCCGATACCGATCAACAGGATGAAAAGGGCAAGGAATACACGGTCGATGGTCCAGAACCATTCGGCCAAGGCCCCACGTTCAACGCGGCTTACCATATCATTTGCCTCCAGTTGCTGAACCGATCAGCATGGTGACGCCCTCGATCGCAGCCACATGGCTGACGAACGCGTCACCCCTGACCTCGAAATTCTTATATTGATCGAAACTTGCGCAAGCCGGTGACAACATCACCGCCGCAGACTGATGCTCGTCCCCGTCCGCGTCCGCGGCCGCGTGCGCCACGGCTCGCTCCAGCGTGCCGGAGATCTCGTAGGGCACCTGTTCACCGAGCGTTGCCGCAAAGGCAGGAGCAGCCTCACCGATCAGATAGGCTTTTGCGATGCGCGGAAAGAGCGGTGCGAGCGTCGTAATGCCACCCTCTTTCGGCAGACCGCCGGCAATCCAGTAGATATTCTCGTAGCTCGAAAGCGCCGGCGCCGCGGCATCCGCATTGGTAGCCTTGGAGTCGTTGACGAAGACGACCCGACCGCGCCGGCCAACGGGCTGCATGCGATGCTTGAGACCTGGGAAGGATTTCAACCCTGCGCGAATCTCATCGGCGGTGACGCCAACCGCAAGGCAAGCGGCAATCGCCGCTGCTGCATTCTGTGCGTTATGACCACCGCGCAAGGTTTGGATACCGTCGAGATCGGCGATCCCACTCGCTGCACCGTTCGATGCCCGCATGATGCGGCTGCCCTCGGCATAGAGACCATCCGCCAACGCATGCCGGCGCGAGATTCGCGTCACCTTGGTGCCCGCCCGCTCAATGCGATCGGCGACCAGCGAGGAATAGCTGTCATCGATACCGACGACGGCAACGCCACTGCCCGCAACGAGACGCTCCTTGATATCGGCATAATGCTGCATGGTGCCATGCCGGTCGAGATGATCGGGCGTTAGATTCAGCAAAATACCGGCAGAAGGATCGAGCGTCGGCGCGAGATCGATCTGGTAGGAAGAGCATTCGACGACGTAGAAACGGCCGGCCTTCGGCGGGTCGAGCGTCAGGATTGCCGTACCGATATTACCGCCGAGCTGCGTATCGCGACCGCTCGATTGCAGGATATGAGCGATCAGGGCCGTTGTGGTCGACTTGCCGTTCGTTCCAGTGATAGCGATGAATGGACAATCCGGCGCATGCGCTCGCCGCTCGCGCACGAAGAGTTCGACATCGCCGATGACTTCCACGCCAGCGGCATGTGCGAGATCGACCGTCCAGTGCGGCTTCGGATGCGTCAGCGGTACGCCCGGCGACAAGACGAAGACCGACAGGGCATTCCAATCGATCGTCCTGAGATCGGCGACCGGGATGCCCTCGGCCGCCGCATCGCCCACGCTGTCGGGATTGTCATCCCAGGCCGTGACCTCGGCGCCACCGGCAACAAGCGCACGCGCCGTCGCAAAGCCCGAACCGCCGAGACCGAAGAGTGCGACCTTCTTTCCTTTCAGCGTGGTGACAGGGATCATCGGAGCCTCACCGCAGCTTCAGAGTGGAGAGACCGATCATTGCCAGAATGACTGCAACGATCCAGAAGCGAACAACCACCTGGCTTTCCGTCCAGCCCTTCTTCTCGAAGTGATGGTGAATCGGCGCCATCAGGAACACCCGGCGCTTCGTCATCTTGAAGAAGCCAACCTGGATGATGACCGAAAGCGCTTCGACGACGAAGAGACCGCCGATGATCGCCATGACGATCTCATGCTTCGTAGCGACAGCAACCGAGCCGATCATGCCGCCCAGCGCCAAAGAACCGGTATCGCCCATGAAGATTGCGGCCGGCGGCGCATTGAACCAGAGGAAGCCGAGGCCGGCGCCGATGACAGCACCGAGAACGACGGCCAATTCGCCCGTGCCCGGCACGAAATTGATCGCGAGGTAGTCGGCGAAGACGAAGTTGCCGGCGAGATAGGCGATGACGCCGAAGGACGCAGCCGCGATCATGACCGGCACGATCGCAAGCCCGTCAAGACCGTCGGTCAGGTTGACGGCATTGCCGGCGGCTACGATGACGAAGGCGCCGAAGAATACGAAGAACATGCCGAGATTGAGCAGCAGGTTCTTGAAGAAGGGGAACGCGACCGACGAGCCGAAGGTCGAGCCGGCGGGACCGGAAGACAGTGCCGTCGTCATCATGAAGTACACGGCGATCGCCGCGATGACGAATTCGATGCCCAGGCGCGCGCGACCGGAGAAACCCTTGTCGCTCTGCTTCGTCACCTTCAGATAATCGTCATAGAAGCCAATTGCGCCAAATCCGAGCGTGACGAGCAGCGTGGCGACCACGTAGACATTGGCCAGATCCGCCCAAAGCAGCGACGACACAACGATGCCAGCAAGGATCATCAGGCCGCCCATGGTCGGCGTGCCCGCCTTCTTGAAGTGTGTTTGCGGACCATCCGCGCGAATCGGCTGTCCCTTACCCTGACGCACGCGCAGCGAAGAGATGATTCGCGGTCCGAAAAGGAAGACGATCAACGCTGAGGTAAACAGAGCACCGCCGGTACGGAACGTGATGTATCTGAACAGATTGAGGAATCTGAAATGTGTACTGAAAAATTGAATATGGTCCGACAGTTCGGCTAGCCAAATCAGCATAAGAGCCCTTTCTAAAGCCCCTGATGGGTGCGGGTGCCCGTGTCGGAAAATGCGGGAAACTTGTCAAGCAAGCCGGCCACGATCTTTCCAAACTTCATCCCCAACGACGATTTCACCATCAACACATCGCCAGGGGCGACCGAGTTGAGCGCGAATTCCGAGAGTTCCTCCGTCGTCTCACGATATTCGACATGAACACTTTCCGGCAGCTCATCCCTCAAAGCCGCCATCTCCGGACCCGCCAGCCAGACATGCTCGATACCGGCCGCCAAAAGCGGTCCGGCAAGGTTTGCATGAACCTGCTGGGCGTAATCCCCCATTTCCAACATGTCGCCGAGGACGGCGATCCGCCTGCCCGTCCGACCGCCGACACCCGCTTTCGGCGATGTCGTCGCCAGCAGCCCGATGGCTGCGCGCATGGACGCGGGATTGGCATTGTAGCTCTCATCGATCAGCGTGAAGGAGCCGTTGCCGATCGCACGTTTATGGCGCTGCCCTCTGCCCTTTTCCGGCTGCAGGTCCGCCAGCGCCGCGACAGCCTGGTCAAGATCCGCCTCGACGATCATGACAGCGCCGAGCACGGCAAGCGCATTCTCGGCGATGTGACGACCCGGCGCGCCGATCGCCACTTCCAGCGTCTCGCCGCCGATGGTCAGCCAGAGTGTTGAGTTCTCTTCCGAGGTATTGAATTCGGCGAGACGCACATCGGCCTTGGCATGCTGGCCGAAGCTGTGAATGTGTTCGATGCCTGCCGCCGTCGCTGCGCGCTCCAGCATCTCGAACTGGTCGTTGTCGTGGTTGAGGATGGCATGCCCGCCGGGCACCACGCCGTCGAAAATCTCGGCCTTGGCTGCGGCGATCTCGCCGATGCTGTTGAAATTGCCGAGATGTGCCGGCGCAATCGTGGTGATGATGGCGACATCCGGCTGCACCATCTTTGCGAGCGGCCTGATCTCCTCGGCATGGTTCATGCCGATTTCGAAAACGCCGAAATCCGTATCTTCGGGCATGCGTGCAAGAGTGAGCGGCACGCCCCAATGATTGTTGAAGGAGGCAACGGAGGCATGCACCTTGCCCGATGGTGTCAGCGCACGGCGCAGCATCTCTTTCGTGGTCGTCTTGCCCACGGATCCGGTGACGGCGATGATCTTGGCCTGCGTGCGCCGACGAGCCGCAACGCCCAGCCGCGCCAAAGCCGCCAACACATCATCCACAACGACCTTCGGCACGGTCAGGCTACCCATTGCGGGCAGACGCGCCTCGCTGATGACGATAAAGGCCGCGCCGTTCGCCATGGCGACATTGGCATAGTCGTGACCATCGACACGATCGCCCTTGATGGCGAAAAAGGCCTCGCCCGCCTTGATGGAACGACTGTCTATGGAAATGCCTGTAATCCCGGCAGGCAGCGACCCGACGAAGCGGCCCGAGATTGCAGCGATCAGATCCTCAGTTGTCCATAGCCAGCTCAAGACTTCAATTCCTCCAATGCTTTGCGCAGTTCGGCATGATCGGAGAAAGGCAGCGTTACGCCGCCGATCGTCTGCCCTTCCTCATGCCCCTTGCCGGCGACGATCAGCGTGTCGCCGGATTTCAGCATGCCGACGCCCTTGCGGATCGCTTCGGCGCGATCGCCGACCTCCGTGGCGCAGGCAGCCGCTGCCATAATTTCCGCGCGGATAACAGCCGGATCTTCGGAACGCGGATTGTCGTCGGTCACGACGACCACATCGGCGAGACGGCAGGCGATTTCGCCCATGATCGGGCGCTTGCCGCGATCGCGGTCGCCGCCGCAGCCGAAGACGACGATGACGCGGCCCGTCGTGAACGGCCGCACCGAATTCAGGACGTTTTCCAGCGCGTCCGGCTTATGAGCGTAATCGACATAGGCAAGCGCGCCGTCATGTGTATGACCGACGAGCTCGAGACGGCCGGATGCGCCGACGAGCTTCTCCAGCGCCGCCATTGCAACCGACACGGCAACACCCGTCGATATGGCAAGACCGGCAGCGACAAGCGCATTGGCAACCTGGAAATCGCCCGCTAGCGGGATATGGATTTCGAAAATCTCATCGCCGACATGGACTTCAGCGATCTGCTTGTGGCGGAAATGCTCGACGCGCTTCAGCGTCAGGAAATCGCCCTTGCGTCCCACCGTGCGCACATCTTGCCCGGCGGCACGAGCTGCAGCGATCGCCTGCTCCGACCAGGCATCATCGGCAAAGATCACCGCCGGCGAACCTTTCGACAGCAGATCTCTGAACAGCCGCATCTTGGCGGCCATGTAGTCCTCGACCGTCGGATGGTAGTCCATGTGGTCGCGACCGAGATTGGTAAAGGCGGCGGCGGCGAGCTTGACGCCATCGAGCCGGAATTGATCGAGGCCGTGGCTGGAGGCTTCCATCGCCGCATGGGTCACGCCTTCGTCGGCAAGTTCGGCAAGCAGCGCGTGCAGCGACGACGGATCCGGTGTCGTCAACGAGCCATAATCGTTGCGGGTCGGCGACACCACGCCCGTCGTGCCGATCATCGCGGCCGGGTGTCCGGCAAAGGCCCAGATCTGCCGAGTGAAGGATGCGACCGAAGTCTTGCCGGCGGTTCCGGTCACTGCAACCATGGTCTCCGGCTGACGTCCGTAGAAACGGGAGGCGGCAACCGCGAGAAACCGGCGCGGCTCGGATACCCGCAGCAAGGGCACGCCGTTCGCGGCGCGTCCAGGCCCCGCAACGATGACGGAGGCGCCGCGCGAAGTCGCATCGTCAATAAAACTCGCGCCGTTGGCTTTCGTACCTGCAACGGCAACAAAGGCCATGCCCGGCGATACCTGTCGGCTGTCGGCAGAAATCCCGACTATCTCGAGGTCGCCAAGCGCTCCGTCAATCTGTGTGTTGAGTTCCGGAAATCCATCTCCGGCAATATCCCGCAGTTTCATCGAATGTACTTTTCGCTCTTGATCGATCCGCCCTCTCGCGAATCGACCCGTGTATTCTTTCACGCTTAATAAGACGCCAGCAAGGCCGAGTTATCTTTTCCAAAGCTGGGTTGTACTCCGAGGATGGGCGCAGCTCTGGCGATGATGTCACGGGCGATCGGCAGTGCCGTAAAGGCCGAGATCGTGCCGCCGCCGCGCTCGCCGCTCTTCGGCTCATCGATGAAGGTCATGACCATATATTGCGGATTGTCGATCGGGAACGCCGCCAGGAAGCTGTTGAAGTTCAGCGTATGCGAATAGCGACCGTTGACGACCTTGTCGGCCGTGCCAGTCTTGCTGCCGACATTATAACCGGGAACGCGGGCGTTGCGGCCGGAGCCACGGGTGCCGTTAAATTCGAGCAGGTAACGAACGTCGTCGCTGGTGCTCTTCTTGACCACCATCTTTGCGATCGAATCGGCTTGATCACGCGAGCGCGGCAGGAAGGTCGGCTCGATCAGCTTGCCGCCGTTGACCAACGCTGCCGCTGCAACCGCAGTCTGCAGCGGTGTGGTCGAGACGCCGTGGCCGAAGGAAATGGTGATCGAGTTGATCTTCTTCCAGACGCGAGGCTGGCTCGGCGCCTTCACCTCAGGCAATTCGGTGTCCATCTTATTGAGCAGGCCCAGGCGGGTCAGAAATTCCTTATGCGCATCGATCCCGACAAGATCGGCGATCTTCGCCGTACCGATGTTCGACGAATACTGGAAGATTTCCGGAACGCTCAGCACGCGACGCTGGCCATGGAAGTCATGAATGGTAAAGCCGCCGATGCGGATCGGGTTCGTCGCATCGAAAGCGTCGCGCAAGCTGATCTTACCGGAATCGAGCGCCATCGCCATGGTGAAGGTCTTGAAAGTCGATCCCATTTCGAACGTGCCGTTCGTCATGCGATTGAGCCATCCCTCGCTGGCGCCTTCGTTCGGATAGTTCGGATCGAAGTCGGGGGCCGAGGCCATGCCCAGCACCTCGCCCGTGTGCACGTCGATCACCGCTGCGCCTGCCCCCTTCGCCTGGAAGTTCTTGACGGCGTTGACGACCGCGTCGCGGACGATGCCCTGCACACGCAGGTCGATCGAAAGCTTCACCGGCTGCAGCGGCTGGTCGTTGGTCATGCCTGCGGCTGCCAGATCGGCGAGGCCCTGATTATCGATGTATTTCTCCATCCCGGCAACGCCGCGATTGTCGATGTTGACATAACCGAGAATATGGGGGGCGGTCGTACCACCCGGATAGAAGCGACGCTTCTCGGGACGGAAGCCGATTCCGGGGATGCCAAGCGCCAGGATCTGGCTCTGCTGCTTCGGCGTCAGCTGCCGGCGAAGCCAGGCAAAATGCGAGTTTTTGGCAGCAAGCTTCCTGTAAGTGGATTTCGCATCGAGATCCGGAAGGACCTTGCGCAGCTCTTCGACGGCCTCGTCGGCATCGATGATCTTGTTCGGCTCGGCAAACAGCGAGACTGTACGGATGTCGGTCGCCAGCAGAGCGCCGTTGCGGTCGACGATGTCCGGGCGCGAGGCCATCAGGCGATCCGGCGGCAGAATGCTGGAGGTGGTGTCGGGCGGCGTCATGGCGAACTGGGCAAGCCGGCCGCCGATCACACAATAGATGGCAATGAAGCTACCCACCAGCAGAACAACGCGGCTTTTGGCCTGATTGGCCTTGCGCTTGCGCGCTCCTTCGAACCGCGAACGGGAAAAACCATCGCTCGGTCGATTGTTGCCGTCGGTGGAGAAATGCGCCTTGCTCTTCAAGACCATGATGCGGGAAAGGAAAGACATTATTCGGCCACCGATCCCGTTGCGATGTTGTCGATTTCCGGCTTCTTGCGCTTGGCCAAGGCGGGCGCCTTGGGCCGAGGCGCCGGAGCGGACGCGACGTCGGCGATGGCCTTTCTGATCTGCGCGTCGGTCGTGTCACCATTCTTGGAGGCTGCAGCGGCAATCCCCTTGGAACCGACCGGCTTGCCGCTCTTGCCGCCGTCCTTCGCATCCGCCACGATTGGCGGCGGAACCTGCGAGCGCAGCATCGGCAACTCGCTCGGCTGAACGATGGACGTCGAAAGGGTCGGCTGCAACTGAAGCTCTTTGCTGTAGTTGTTGACCAGACGCTCGAGGCGGTTCGGCTGCGAGACCAAGGCCCAGTCGGCCTTGAGGAGTTCGATCGTGTCCTTCTCGAGCTTGATATCGGCCTCGAGACGACGAACCTCTTCCAGCTTCAACTCAGCCCGGTGCTTGATCGTATAGGTCACGCTGGCCATCGCCGTCATGACGCCAATCAGCACGATGTCAAAAGTCTTCAGCATATCAACCTCCGAGCTTTCCGAGACTGGCGAGATTGGGCAGATCGAAGATCGAGAGATCGGCGGCTTCGGCGGGTGCCGTCGTGCGAAGGCCGGCACGCAATTTGGCCGAGCGCGCCCGCGGATTGGCTTCCGCCTCCGCATCGCTCGCTGAAACCATCGACTTACCGATGGCATCGAAGGTTGCCGCCCGCTCATGCACCATCGGCATGTGTCGGGATCCGGCAGCACGGCCGGAGCGATCGGCAAAGAACTTCTTGACGATCCGGTCTTCCAGGGAATGGAAGGTTACGACAACCAGGCGCCCGCCCGGCTTGAGCGCGCGCTCGGCGGCAAACAGCGCCTGAGCCAGTTCGCTGAGCTCGTCGTTGACGAAGATGCGCAATGCCTGGAAGACGCGCGTGGCAGGATGGATCTTGTCCTTGGCCTTTCGCGGCGTCACGATCTCGATCAGACCGGCGAGGTCGCGGGTGGTCACGAAGGGAGCCTCGGCACGACGCTTTTCGATGGCATGCGCGATCCGCGGCGCCTGTTTTTCCTCGCCCAGAAACGCGAAGATGCGAATGAGATCCGCCAGTTTGGCACGATTGACGACATCGGCCGCCGACACGCCGCTTGCCGACATGCGCATGTCCAGCGGGCCGCTCTTATTGAAGGAAAAGCCGCGCTCCGCCTCATCGATCTGCATGGAAGAGACGCCGATATCGAGCACGACGCCATCGAGACCGCCGGCAGGCGCATGATCGGAGAGCTGAGAGAACTGCGACTGAATGAGCTTGAGCCGGCCCCCATGAGCCGCAACGATCGCCTGCCCAGCCGAAATCGCCGTCGGATCGCGATCGAGCGCAATTACATCGGCACCACCAGCCAGGATAGCCGAGGTATAGCCACCCGCGCCGAACGTTCCATCGAGAATAATCTTGCCAGGCGCGGGGGCCAGCGCCTCGAGCACTTCGGAAAGGAGAACCGGAATGTGACGAACCGGTCCGCCACCGGCATCAGAAGAACCTCCGCCTGAATTCGCCACCATTCCGCTTCCCCGTTCTATTCCGAGCGCCTGCCCGCCAGCCTGCGCTCCTCTCGTGCCTGCGCCTGCAAAGCCAGAAAGGCTTCCGGTCGCCACAATTGAAAATGATCCGCCCGACCGACGAAGGTCACTTCGCCTGCAATTCCGGTGAAGTCGCGGATGAAATCCGTGACCATCAGCCGCCCTTCCGCATCGAGCTTCATGAAGACCCCGCCCCCATGAATGAGGAGCGACATCTGGTTCGCCGCCGGCGAAAAAGGATCGTCCGCCGCGATCTGCCGTTCGAAGCGATCGAGCAGATCGAGACCGCCGACACTGATCGCCGGAAAAACAAAATCCTGGAAGCAATAAAGCTCCTGAATATTGCGCTCGGCCAGTACGGAACGAAACGCCGCCGGCACGGAAACCCGCCCCTTGGCATCGATCCGTTTGGTCGCATTTGACAGGAAGCGGTTCATGACCCGAAACACCCGTTCCCCATGACCCGCGTGCAATCATGCGCTCGCAGACACAGCCAAAATCGGACACAGCTTCGCAAACCGAAAGAGCCGACGCCCCTTCGACACTCCCGGAACGGGAGCATTCACGGCTTTGCGATGATTGGGCTCTGATTTGCCCGTATGCAGTGTTCGTTTGGGATACCATGGGACCATATGGGCGTCAATGGGATGAAGCCACGTCAGCCATGGCAACAGCTCGAATATTCATAAGCCGTTAAGTTTAACGAAAGGTTAGGATCACCTTCAGCGGACACCCCGAAACGGATTGTTTTCACAGGCGAAAACTCTTGCCCGCAACAACAGGAAACCCCGGAAAACCAGGGCATCCAAAGGCTCCCGAAATTATTTTGAGAGAGCGAAAGCGCCCTTGTTGAAGGGACGTGTTGATTTGCCAGTTGGCCTGTAAGCCGGGTTCTGTATGGCTCCGGCCGAGGCCGGAACGTGGCAGCCATTCATCTGGGACGGCGCTTGCGCGACGCCTCTTGCAACCCACCCGGATGACCGGCCCGGAAACAGGCTGGAGCGCTTGCGCGCTCCGCGTCATCCCTATTCGGTTTTGCTCCCGGTGGGGTTTTCCGTGCCGTCGCTGTTTCCAGAGACGCGGTGGGCTCTTACCCCACCCTTTCACCCTTACCCGGTCGCAAGACCGGGCGGTTTGCTTTCTGTGGCACTTTCCCTGAGGTTACCCTCGCCGGACGTTATCCGGCACCGTGTTTCCGTGGAGCCCGGACTTTCCTCACCTCATCGCCTTTCGGCATTGATGAAGCGCGGCTGCCCGGCCAACTGGCACTGGCTCATTAACCGAGACTTCAGGCAATTGCCACCGAAATATGCGGCTTTGCCCCGGCCCAATATCAGTTGCGGAAATGCGCTGAGAAATCCGTGCTGTAGCCTTCGTCTTTGATTCGACCTGCGAGCAGAAGCTCCGCTCCTAACCGGCCGATCTCATCGGAACTCTTGGCGGCAGTACCGCAACCGCCGGTCAAAACCGCCAGACGTGGCGACGATGTATAGCCGATCATCGGGTAGCCAGTTGGCGAATAGGAAACGGCACAGGAATTGGTGAAAGCCGGCGGGCGAGCTGCACTCGGAACAAGCTGATGGAATATCCGCACCAGATGCTCGCGCGCCTTGTCGCGGCCGTGCGTGCGGAACCACGCACGCAGCTGCGTCTCGTTTTCAAACTGAAGATCGTCCGGATCGCCGCCGATCTTGATATAATACTTGCCATCCGGATAGCGGATCGGCGGCAGCATATAGATGCTGTCCACGTCGCCTGGCGTCACCGAAATCAGCGACGGCATGCCGGAAAGCGCTTCGGCTTCGCTTTCGCTCACCTCGAAAAAGGTGACCGTGCGGCCATAAACCTTCATCTCAACAGGTCGCGGCAAGAGATTCTCGGCAATGGAAAAACCGCCGGCGGCCAGCAGCGCTTTTTCGGCGCTGAAAGTCTCGCCCTCGGCGGTCGTCACAACCGCGAGGCCAGCCTCATCGCGGATCGATAGGGCAGTCTGCTTGATCACTCGCGCGCCGGCCTTTTCCGCCAGCAGCGACTGCGCCCTCACCAGCCGGCGTGGGCTAATGTGGCCAGCGCCATGCGGTTCAAACACCCCTTCGCTTCCTGACGCAAAGGAGAAGAAGGGAAACTTCGCCTTAAGCCCGGCATCGTCGAGGATATCAGTTCGAACGCCGAGCCGCCCGGCTGCTTCGACGACATCGTCGACATAAGTGGTTTCGCTCCCCCGCTTCGGGCCGGTGACGAGGCAGCCGACGGGTGCATAGAATTGGATGCCGCTATCCCGTTCGATTTCCGCGTAGCGGCTGATCGAACGATTTGCGAGGCGGGCCCAATCCTGGTCCGGATCGATCGTCCGGGTAATGCGCCCCTCGTCATAATGGCTGCCGAAGACGCCCTCATGACTGTCGCGGTTCTCGGGTTCATCAGGCCCGATGACAGCAATGCCGTCCGTTTGCCTGGCCAGATGACGGGCGGCGGCTGCCCCCATCATACCCCGACCGACGACGATGAACCTGAAATCCGCTGCCATGCTATAACCCTCGCAAATGATGGTCGTTCGATAACATGGAAAGCGATTCCGCCCTACCCGCTACCTTGAGCATGACGTCAGTTCAGAAGCGCTAAGACCTTGCCGCAATAACGCTTCGAAACCGGGTTCATGCGCGTGGCGCCATGACCGGCATTGTATTTCAGGATGGTATTGCAGGTCGGGCCACCGCCGAGGTTCTGCGCCATGGCTAGATATTTCATGCCGAACTTGATGTTCGTCTCGGGATCGTAAAGCCCCTTGGCACGACCGGAATAGCCCATCAGCCGCGCCGTTGCCGGCTTGATCTGCATCAGGCCGATTTCCCCGGCGCTTCCGTGCGTTTTTGGATTGAAGTTGCTTTCGATCTTAATGACGGCCTTCGCCAGATCGACGGACACGCCGTTCTGCTTGGCATATTTGGTAATCAGTGCGGAGTAACGATCTTGCCGGACGAAGGACTCTTCGGCGCTACGCATTTCGGCGGGAACATTGGGCGTTGGAAAGCCGGTGGTGCGGCTGACAGTCTTGAGAGGAGCGGTCCGTTGCTTTGCATCAAGCGGTCCCGCAAAGGCACAATTATAGCCCATCAGCAGCATGCCCACGCACGCTGCTGCCGCAACAATCAAATTTTTCATGTAGTCTTTTGTCTCCGGGCGCGGGACTGCGGACAGCCTCAAGCCGTCCGTCCGGTTGGAGGCAAAAAGAGCCACCGGAGTGCACAGTCCCCATTTGTCGTCTACGACCGCGCGACACACAAACCAGACGGCGCGGCCGCCGTTCAGTGAGCGCCGTTAGATCAACGTAATGCGGAGATAATAGGGAAAAGCTGTGGCATAGCAGGGAGTTACGCACTTTACGGCTCATAGCCAGCTATGGATATCGCTGCCGGCGACCGCGTCTTTATGAAAAGCGAGGCAATGCGGACAGAAGGCGGTGAAGCGTATCGATCGTGGAAAAATCGGCGATGCCGTCGACACGCTCGGGGCGAAAATGGCGCTGGAAAGCCTCGACGTCGCCCTTCAGTTTCTCTGAAAATTCGCCTGTGATTTCAGTTCCGTACCCGTAGAGCGAGAGCATGGACTGCAAGGCCTCGATCGGCTGCCCTACATCGCCCTTCTGGAAGAAGCGCCCGCCGGTAATGGCAGCCGGCTCAACCCAGTGCCCGACACCTTCAGCCGCAAGCCGCGCCCAGGGGAATTTTTCACCCGGATCGACCTTGCGCACAGGGGCTACATCGGAGTGCCCAAGCACCCGTTCAGGCGCGATTGCCCAGCGTTGGCCGCAATCGTGACACAGTTCGATGACCGCTTCGATCTGCGCTTCAGGAAATTCAGGCAGTCCGCCGGGATGGCCGGCATTGGCTATTTCAATGCCGATCGACCGTGAGTTGATGTCGATGTCGCCATGCCACGAGCTCTTGCCCGCATGCCAGGCACGCCGCTCTTCGGGAACGAGCTGAACGATGCGTCCATCCTCGAAAACGAAGTAGTGGCTCGACACCTGGCTTTCCGGGCGACAGAGCCAATCCAGCGCTCCCTCGGCCGTGCCCATGCCGGTATAGTGCAGAAGGATGATGTCTGGTCGAACACCATCGCGCCGTTCGCCGTGGTTCGGCGACGGCTGTACCTTGGCGCGAGCGAAATCGGCCTTAAATGCATTCATGCTGCGCGGCGTTCTTTCTCGATCTCGGCATAGGCCGCATTCAAAGCTGCCATCCGCTCGTTGGCGATGGCATGGAACTCCTCCGGCACACCGCGCGATACGAGGCGATCTGGATGATTCTCATAGACGAGACCATGATAACGGCGGCGGATCGTCGGAAAATCGTCCTGGCGAGATACGCCGAGCACCTTGTAGGGATCGCGGCCACCGGCGTTCACATGCCGTGCCATGATCTGGTCGAACCGATCCTCGCTCATATGGAATATCTGAGCAACGTGCTGCAGGAAATCCATTTCCTTTTCGTGAATCAGACCATCCGCCTTGGCGATATGGAACAAGCCGTCGAGTACGTCTTCCAATACAGGGCAATTCTTGGTGCAGGTCTCGCAAAGCGTCGACAGCCGCTCCGCATAAGCTTCGTAGCCCGCCACGTCCTGCCGTGCCAGATTATAAAGGCGGGCAACATTCTTGGCCTGGTCCGGCGGAAATTCGAAAATCTCGCGAAACGCGTTGACCTCGTTTTCGGTCACAATGCCGTCCGCTTTCGCCATCTTGGCGGAAAGCGCGATGATCGCGACGGAAAAGGCCACCTTGCGGCGGGTTTCCGGATCGCCTTCGAACACGGTGCGAATAGCCTCGACCACCGCCGATAGGGCATTGCCAGCAGTGCTACCAATAGCATTCAGCAATTTTTCCCAAAACGACATAAGCGGTTCCGCAGGCTCTCATAAACTATGGGACACCTTGACCAAATAATGCCTGCCATTGCAAGCGGTCCATTCGTCGCAAGGCCGAAAACACTTTTCACAATTTGGTAATGATGCCGTGTATCAGGCTCGCGCCCACAGCCGAGCGCGAACACGGCCCGACCGAGCCTGAGCGGCAAAACAAACCGCGGATTTCTTAAATTCTTTACTTTACAGCCATGCACGCCTGTCGCATCCATTCCGACGGCAACCATCGAAATGACGCAGCTTGACTGCAAGGAGGATCTCCATGGCCAAACAGAAAGTCGCAATGCTTACAGCCGGCGGATTGGCGCCCTGCCTTTCTTCTGCGGTTGGCGGGCTTATCCAGCGCTATACCGACGTGGCGCCGGAGATCGACATCATCGCCTATCGTTCTGGCTACCAAGGTGTTCTGCTGGCTGACAGCATCGGGGTGACGCCGGCCATGCGCGACCGCGCCCACCTTCTGCACCGCTACGGCGGCTCGCCGATCGGCAACAGCCGCGTCAAACTCACCAATGCCGCCGACTGCGTGAAGCGCGGGCTGGTCAAGGAAGGCGAAAACCCGCTGCGCGTCGCAGCCGAACGCCTCGCAGCCGATGGCATCACCATTCTTCATACAATCGGCGGTGACGACACCAATACGACCGCGGCTGATCTCGCCGCCTATCTCGGCGCCAATGGCTACAACCTGACCGTCGTCGGCCTGCCGAAAACGGTCGACAACGACGTCGTGCCGATCCGCCAGTCTCTCGGCGCCTGGACGGCAGCCGAAGTCGGCGCGCATTTCTTCGACAATGTCAGCAACGAACAGACCGCTGCCCCACGTACTTTGGTCATTCATGAAGTCATGGGCCGTCACTGTGGCTGGCTGACGGCGGCCACAGCCCGCGCCTATATCCAGAAGACCAGCGCCAACGAATATGTCGAAGGCTTCATGATGAATGCCGCGATGAAGAGCATCGACGGCCTCTACCTGCCGGAAATGGCCTTCAATATCGAGGCGGAAGGCGAGCGGCTGCGGAAAATCATGGAGAAGACCGGCCAGGTGACCCTGTTCGTATCGGAAGGCGCCGCCCTCGACGCAATCGTCGCCGAGCGCGAAGCCGCCGGCGAGACCATCAAGCGCGATGCCTTCGGCCATGTGAAGATCGACACGATCAACGTCGGCGGCTGGTTCCAGAAGCAATTTGCGTCGATCATCGGCGCCGAGCGCTCCATGGTGCAGAAATCGGGTTATTTCGCGCGCTCCGCACCGGCAAACGGCGATGATCTCCGCCTTATCCAGGGCATGGTCGATCTCGCGGTCGAAAGCGCCCTCAACAAGGTGTCCGGCGTCACCGGCCACGACGAAGGCCAGGGCGGCAAGCTGCGCGTCATCGAATTCCCCCGCATTAAGGGCGGAAAGGCATTCGACATATCCGCGCCTTGGTTCGCCGACGTGATGGCGCATATCGGGCAGAAATACACACAAGCCTGACTGATCGGCGATCAATCGGCCTGATCGCTGATCAAGCGGCCCGATTCATAATCAGGCGGATTGACTGATCGTCAATCCGATGTCTTTGCTGGCGGCGAAAAAGGAATAGGGGAGGATTCCATGTCCATCGAAACCTGGCTCGCTTTCGCCGCCGCATCCTGCATTATGCTGGCCATACCGGGGCCGACCATTCTCCTTGTCATCTCTTATGCGCTTGGCCATGGCCGCAAAACGGCCTTGGCGACAGTCACCGGCGTCACGCTCGGCGACTTCACGGCGATGACAGCTTCCCTGGCCGGCCTGGGCGCCCTCCTCGCCGCCTCGGCGACCTTGTTCACGATTCTGAAGCTGATCGGCGCAGCCTATCTCGTCTTCCTCGGAATCAAGCTCTGGCGGGCTCCAATTGTGACCGGCCCGATGGGCGATAACGACAATCTTCCGGAAGAAAAACCGTTAAAGATTATGTTGCACGCTTATGTTGTAACGGCTCTCAACCCGAAGAGCATCGTCTTCTTCATCGCCTTCGTGCCGCAGTTCCTCGACATGTCGAAGCCATTTCTTGAGCAAACGCTTATTTTGGAGGCAACTTTCCTCACTCTGGCGGCATTGAATTCACTGATTTACGTCTTTGTCGCCGACATGGCGCGCGGGTTTATTCGCAAGGCAAACGTGCAACGCGCCGTTAACCGAACCGGCGGAACCCTGTTGATTGCAGCCGGCGCAGTGACCGCCGGATACCGCCGGATGGCTGCTTGACGCCGTCCAGGGTTGCGGCGCGATCACGGATAGGTTAATGGGGATTCATAATTTTATCGATCCTGTGACCGAATTGTGAGGTCCTGTGACCGAATTGCATCGCAAATTAGGTTTGGTTTTTTCGAAAGTGACAGAATGGTAGCGATCGGATTTCCCAGCCTGAAGCGCAGCGTTGCCTTATCGGCAATGATGTGCGGCGCTCTCGCAGGGTGTGCAAGCACTCAGCAGCAGCAGACGTCTCAGGCAGAACTCCCGTCGGCACACACCAACGTGCCGCATCCGAATACGACCCTGACCGCAACTGGCGCCGCCGCGCCCGCAGGCGGCGTAGCAATGGCAGCAGTAGCACCGGGTTTCATCGGGCCGCAGCTGCCGCAACAGGCGGCAATGGCAAAATCCGGTCGCGTGGCTGCCGGTACGGTCAACCAGCAGCAGATCGACGCCGCGCAGTCCCGTTTCGGCCAGCCGACGGTAGCGGCAGCAAACGGAGCGAGCGTTGCCATCGCCGCTGCGACGGGCGCGCCTGCGGCCAATATGACGGCAGCGGCCGCCTATGCCGCCTCCGACGTGCCGCTCGTTCCTTCCGTCGTTGCAATTCCGATGCCCAACCCGGCGCGTCCCGGTGATGCTGCGATGATGCCGGTCTCCGGCCCCATTGCGCAGGCAGAACCGACGATCCCGATGACATCGGACATCGCTGCCATCCAGGTCGCCGTGCCGACCCCGCGCCCCGATCCAGCTGCGCAGACAGAAGTCGCCTTTGCGACGCCCGCGCAGATCGGTGCTCTACGCTATGCGGATAACCGCGCGCATTACGACTTCAACTTCGACAGCACCGGACCGACGGTCGTGCCGGCTGTCATGACCACCCAGAATTATGATTCCGACGTTCCCACAGAGCAAAAGGGTTACGTCACGAAGCTGATTCAGAAATACGCCAAGCTTTACGAGATCCCGGAATCGCTGATCCATCGCGTCGTTCACCGCGAAAGCCGCTATAATCCGAAGGCCTATAACAGGGCCGGCTATTTCGGCCTGATGCAGATCAAATACAACACGGCCAAGTCGATGGGCTACGAAGGCCCGCCGTCCGGTCTGCTCGATGCCGAGACCAACATCAAGTATGCCGCGAAATACCTGCGCGGCGCGTGGATGACGGCGGACAGCAAGGCCCAGAACAAGGAAGCCAGCGCCGTTCAGCTCTATGCTCGAGGCTACTACTACGATGCCAAGCGCAAGGGTCTGTCGGACGTCGCCAACGGCAATTACTGATTTTACCGAAGCATCTTGAAAGCCGGCCTAGTTTGTGGCCGGCTTTATCACATCCATGATCCGCTTCAGCAGGATTTGCGGCCGGTAATCGGCCCAGGATGGCGTCAGTCCCATACGAACCACGACGAGATTGGCTGATGGAACGATCGCGATGGTCTGGCCATCGTGACCGGTCAGCCAGAACGTATCCGCCGGCAAGCCGAACTGAGCGTTCGAGCCGCCGGGGCCTGCGAGCCAGGCCTGAACCTGCGAGTAAACGCCTTCGGATGCTGTCGTCGGCGTGCGCATGGCGCCAACGAAGCCCTCCGGCAGAAGACGGCTCCCCTTCCAGACGCCATCCTGCAGCAGAAATTGGCCGAAGCGCGCCCAATCGCGCGCGTTGGCATAGAGATAGGAGCTGCCCACATAAGTTCCGCGTTCATCGGCCTCAAGAACGGCGCTGTGCATGCCGAGCGGCCCGAAAAGCGCTTCGCGCGGATAGGATATCGCAGCGCTCAGGTTCGGCAGCCGGTTCATCCAGAGCCGCGAGAGCAATATCCCGGTGCCGCTGGAATAGCTGAAGCGTTCGCCTGGCGCTGATACCTGACGCGCGTTGGCTGCGATACTCGTCGTATCCGGATCGAGGTAAAGCATGCGGGTTACATCGGAAACGTTGCCATAGGACTCGTTGAAGGCAAGGCCGCTCTCCATGGCGAGAAGGTCGCTGAGCTTGATCTCCTTGCGCGCATCGGCGCTCCATTGCGGAAGGAGATTCTTGTCGTCGAAAGACATGCGGCCGGCCAGCATGAGGCGACCGATAATGGCGGCATTGACGGTTTTCGTCATAGACCAGCCGATCAGGGGCGTAGCCTTGCTGAAGCCGTCGCCATAGGCTTCGGCCACGATATGCCCATCCTTGACCACGACGAGAGCGCGCATGGCGGGGCCGGCAAGATCGGGATTCGCCACGATATTGGCAAGCTTGGTGCCCTCTTCGCCCTCGGCGAGATTGACGGTGTCTCCGTCCGGCCACAGCGCATCGTTCTTCGGAGACTTGACCTTGTTCAGGAAGACGGCGCTGCGTGCTGCCTGCAAATCGCCGTCCGGCACTGCCGTGCAGCCGAGCGCTCCGCGATAAAGTGCATAGTTAGGAGCGAACATCCCGAGGAAACGCGCCCTGACCACGCCATCGTCCCGATCGACTGAAACCTGTATGAGCTTCAGTGCCGGATTTCCAGGAGCTTGCACATCGTCAGCCAGCACCTGAGCCGGATCGCGTTTGGCAACGAATGTGTTGGAGCAGACAATCTTGGCGGCATAGCCATCGCCGACCTTCAGCAGTTCCGGCGGCGAAACGGAAAGCCACACGGCTCCGCCTGCGACAATGATCAGCAGCAAAACAACAAGTGCTACGATCACTCTCGAAATCAAACGCATGTCACATACCCTCCTAAAGGTAGGCGGAGACAATCAGGAAACGGTGCAAGAAGAAAGCCCCATCGCCGCCGGGACTCCTGAAATATGTGCAGCAGCGCATTTCCGCCGGATATTCCAACAGTCTGCGTCATCAGACTGTAGCATTGCCGGGTTACACGCCCTGAACCTTAAAAAACGGTAACAAGACTCAGATGACGGAATTCGCCCCGGATGCCGGTCTCCAGAAGAACCGGAAACTCAAGGACGCTCTGCTGCAGCATAAGGCACTCTCCAAAGCTGGCCTCTCCGAGCGCCTCTTCGGGATGCTGTTTTCCGGCCTCGTCTATCCGCAGATCTGGGAGGATCCGGATGTCGATATGCAGGCGATGGAGCTTCAGCCGCATCACCGCATCGTCACCATCGGCTCCGGCGGCTGCAATATGCTTGCCTATCTCTCTCAGAGCCCGGCCTCGATCGATGTTGTCGACCTTAACCGTCATCATATCGCGCTGAACAAGCTGAAGCTCGCAGCCTTCCGGCTGCTGCCCGGCCATTCCGATCTGGTGCGCTTCTTCGCGACGCCGGATGCTGCCGCAAACAGCCAGGCCTACGACCTGCACATCGCACCGCGGCTGGATGCAGCCACGGCTTCCTACTGGGACGGCCGCGACCTCTATGGCCGCCGCCGCGTTACGGTCTTCAACCGCAACATCTACAAGACCGGTCTGCTCGGCCGCTTCATCGGCGCAGCCCATGTGCTCGCGCGCCTGCATGGCGTCCGGCTTGCCAAGATGACGGAAGCCCGCACGCTGCGCGAACAGCGGCAGTTCTTCGAAAACGAAATCGCTCCGATCTTCGATCGGCGGGCGGTTCGCTGGCTGCTCGGCCGCAAGAGCTCGCTCTTCGGTCTCGGCATCCCGCCGCAGCAATATGACGAACTTGCGAGCCTTGCCGGAGACGATTCCATCTCGGCCGTGCTCAAGCACCGCTTGGAAAAGCTCGCCTGCCATTTCCCGATGCGCGACAATTATTTTGCGTGGCAGGCCTTCGCACGCCGCTATGCAGGTCAGCATCAGGGCCCCCTGCCCACCTATCTGAAGCCCGAGCATTATGCCGCTATCCGCGCTAATGCCGATCGCGTCGACGTGCACCATGCCAACTTCACCGAACTGCTCGCCTCGAAGCCGGCCGCCTCTCGCGACCGCTACATCCTGCTCGATGCGCAGGATTGGATGACTGACGAGCAGCTCAACAGCCTCTGGGCGGAGATCACCCGCACGGCGCGCGAAGGCGCCCGCGTCATCTTCCGTACCGCGGCCGAAAAGAGCATCATCGAAGGCCGTCTCTCTCCGGCAATCCGCGATCAGTGGGTCTATTTCGAAGAACGTTCGCAAGAGCTCAATGCACTCGATCGTTCTGCCATCTACGGCGGCTTCCACATCTACGGGAAAAAAGCGTGAGCCAGGCGGATACCGGCATAGAGACCAGTTCCAACAACCATGCCAGGCTGATGGACGGCATGTACCGTTATCAGCGTCACATCTACGATCTGACACGCAAATACTACCTCTTCGGACGCGACCGAACGATAGCGCAACTGAACGTGCGCGTCGGCGGCTCGCTGCTTGAAGTCGGTTGCGGTACTGGCCGCAACATGCTGCTGGCTTACCGGAACTTCCCTTCCGCAAGGCTCTATGGCTTGGACATTTCGCAGGAGATGTTGATTTCCGCGCGCCGGAATTTTCGCGGCCTGAAGCAGATGCCGGATTTTCGCGTCGCCGACGCCACCGCCTTCTCGCCCACCGACTTCAATGTCGATGGTTTCGACCGCGTGATGGTTTCCTACGCGCTGTCGATGATTCCCGACTGGAAAAGTGCCATCGATGCGTCGCTCGATGCCGTGGCACCCGGCGGTGAGCTCCACATCGTCGATTTCGGCCAGCAGGAAGGCTTGCCGAGCTGGTTCCAAGCTCTTCTCAAGGGATGGCTGAGGAAGTTCCACGTCACCCCGCGCGCCGATCTCCTCACTGTGCTGCAGGAAAAGGCGCAAGCGCGCGGCATGTCTCTCAAGACCGAAAAAATCGGGCGGGGTTATGCCTGGCGAGCCGTCGTCGCCAAGCAGGCTTGAGCAACAGCTATTTTCAGCGCTAAATCACAGGCCGGAAGCAATCAAGCATAAGAATTTGCTTGAAGATAACGCATTTTTTACGTTGATATGGTGAATAAAGTGGCAAGACCAGCTGGCAACGGTATGGTCTGCCGCTCTTTCGGATTCTCGGGGACCATATTACGGAAGCCAAGTCTTGGGGCAGCAAGATCACTCGCGCCATAACAGGATACCCATGCGCCGGCTTCTGGCATGTCTACTGCCGCTCGCCCTTTTCTTGAATGGCTGCACGACGGGCTATGACGCCCTTTCGACAACGTCCCTTCCCAAAACCAAGTTCAGCGATACCAAGCCGCAGGATTTCGGCCGCGATCATCCGGAGCGCCACCCCATCCACGGCATCGATATCTCCAAATGGCAGGGCGATATCGACTGGAAAACCGTCAAGAGCTCGGGAGTTGCCTTCGTCTTCATCAAGGCGACGGAAGGCAAGGACAGGATCGATCCGCGCTTCACCGAATATTGGAATGAAGCGAGCGCCGCAGGACTTCTGCACGCGCCCTATCATTTCTTCTATTTCTGCTCCACCGCCGACGAACAGGCCGATTGGTTCATCCGCAACGTGCCGAAGGATGCCATGGCGCTTCCGCCTGTCGTCGATGTCGAATGGAATCCCGGATCACCGACCTGCAAGACCAGACCGGACCCCGAAACGGTGCGAACAGAAATCAAACGGTTCATGGATCGCCTCCAAGCCTATTACGGCAAGCGCCCGATCATCTACACATCGGTCGATTTCCACCGCCAGAATCTTGTCGGTTACTTCAAGGACTATCACTTCTGGGTTCGCTCGGTGGCAAAACATCCCAAAGAGATTTACGCGGATCGCACGTGGGCCTTCTGGCAATATACATCCACAGGTATCATTCCCGGCATCAAAGGCCCGACGGATATCAATGTCTTTGCCGGTTCCGAGCAAAATTGGCACAACTGGGTGGCAGCAGTACAGAAGCAAGGAAATTCTTGAGACTGATGCCACTTCTCTCTTGCTAATGTCACAATCTTCTGTGAAAGCGACCCTATTCTATCACTAGAGAGGATCGTTCATGGACCGTCACACCATTCGACGCAGCGCGCTCGCGTTGATCTTCGCTTCAGCCATGGCCGGCTCTGCGATCGCTCAGAGTGCGGCTCCGGCAGCAGTACCGCCCGCAAGTAGTGCGGCCACGCCGAAGCCAGCCTGCGGTGGTGATCTTGCAGCCTTCCTGGCCGGCGTGAAAGCCGAGGCGATTGCCGATGGCGCCGACGCCGCATCCGCGGACAAGACGCTGGCCGGCGCGCAGATCGACCAGAAGGTTCTCGCCATGGACCGCAGCCAGGGCGTATTCCGCCAGACCTTCCTCGAATTTTCGCAGCGTACCGTCAGCCAAGGTCGCCTGGATATCGGCCGTCAGAAGATGAAGCAGTATGCCGACGTCTTCGCCAAGGCTGAACAGGACTATGGCGTTCCTGCCGGCGTCATTACCGCCTTCTGGGCGATGGAAACCGATTTCGGCGCCGTTCAGGGCAATTTCAACACCCGCAACGCCCTGGTCACTCTCGCCCACGACTGCCGCAGGCCGGAATTCTTCCGCCCGCGCCTGATCGCGCTGATCGAGCTGGTGCAGCGTGGCGATGTCGACCCCGCAACCACGACGGGTGCATGGGCCGGCGAAATCGGCCAGACACAGATGCTGCCGCCCGATATCATCGCCTACGGCACCGACGGCGATGGCGACGGTCACGTCAACCTGAAGACAAGCGCGCCCGACGTCATCCTGACCACGGCGAGATTCCTCCAGCATCTCGGCTTCATTCGTGGCCAGCCCTGGCTGCAGGAGGTTGCGGTACCGGACAATCTGCCCTGGGAGAAATCCGGCATCGGCGGCCCGCTCACGGCCGGGGACTGGTTCAAGCTTGGCGTCAAGCCGCGCGATGGAGATACGAATTTCGCGTCGCTGCCGGCCGCCCTCATCCTGCCGCAAGGCCGCAAGGGGCCGGCGTTTCTGACCTATCCGAACTACAACACCTATCTCGGATGGAACCAGTCGTTCATCTACACGACGTCGGCCGCCTATTTCGCCACCCGCTTCGCCGGTGCTCCTCCCTACAGCAAGGGTGCGCCTGAGCCGGGCCTGAACGATGTCGACATGAAGGCGCTTCAGACTAAGCTCGTGGCGCGCGGCTACGATGTCGGCAAGATCGACGGTATCCTCGGCTCGGGTACGCGTGTCGCCATCCAGAAGGAACAGTTCCGCCTGGGCATGCCAGCCGATGGCTGGGCGACGTCTGCGCTGCTCAACGGTCTCTGAGCACTTCAACATTCCTATCGAAGAGGCGGCCAGCGAGCCGCCTTTTTATTTGTGCGCAGCTCCCGTCTGATTGCTTGCCGCCGCCGATTCCTCCCGTCGATGCAGGAAACGGGTGGAGACAATACCCCTCCTGACGTACAGATGCCTGAACGGGAGGAATGGCGATGAGCAACGACAATCGCATGAACACACTCACCTGGGGCCTGCTGCTACTGCTCGGGCTTATCTGGGGCGGCTCGTTCTTCTTTGCCCGCATTGCCGTTCACCACGTGCCGCCCTTCACTCTGGTCCTTCTGAGACTGTCACTGGCAGCGGTGGCCCTACACATCTATCTCGGCGGCCGCTTCGGCATCTATCAGACGATAAAGAGCCACTGGCCGCAATTTCTGTTGCTAGGCCTGATCAACAATGCCGTGCCCCACACTTTGATCTTCTTCGGCCAGACGCAGATGGGCGCCGGGCTCGCCTCTATCCTCAATGCGACGACACCGATCTGGACGGTACTGATCGGCAATCAATTGACGACCGATGAGCGCCTGACTTCGGCCAAGCTTGCGGGCTGCCTCACCGGACTGATCGGCACGGTTGTTCTGCTCGCTCCCAGTCTGAGCAACAGCGCCTCGGTGCCCTTCTGGGCGCTGCTGCTACCGATCCTTGCGGCGATCTCCTATGGCTTTGCGGCGATCTACGCCAAGCGCTTTAAAGGTATTGCGCCGCCCGTTGTCGCTGCTGGCCAGCTGACAGGCTCTTCGCTCATCATGTTGCCGTTCGCCCTGATCATGGACCAGCCTTGGACCCTAACGATGCCACCGGCGTCGGCAATCGCTGCCATTCTGGGCCTGGCTCTGCTGTCGACAGCCTTCGCCTATATTCTCTATTTTCGCATTATGGCGCTTGCCGGCGCCACGAACGCCTCGCTCGTCACGCTGCTGGTGCCGCCGAGCGCCATGCTGTTAGGCTTCCTTTTCCTTGGAGAACGCCTCGGCTTCTCCGAGATTGCCGGCATGATGCTCGTCGCCGCAGGCCTGCTCATTCTCGATGGCCGGGCCTACCCCTGGCTAAGACGCGGCGAGCGCCCACGCCTGACCTGATTTGCGCCGTGACCGTTAGCGGCGCCGTCTTCTACCGAAAACAGGCGGCTTGGTAACATTTATTCACAATCCGTTATAGAGCGATGCCGCAGAAATTATCGCATAAAATCAATGCCCTGTGGCGGGATCATGAATTGAAATATCAATCACGTACCGCATCGCAGCAACGAATTCCCTTTCCAAGGGACACATTTTGGACATAGAACTTACCGGCTGACTGAGGAGGAAGACATGGGATTGACGCGATCCATCAACGTCCTAGTGGTCGGTGCGGCCTTTGCCTTTGTCGTGACGATGCTCTTCATCTAACGACTTCGCGAAGCCCGCAAACGATCGAACTCCGAAAGCTAACAAAACACCGATTCCATTGGAAAAGCGCATGTCCGCGATGGACATGCGCTTTTTTATGATCAAGCGCCGTGCGCCAATACCTTAAGCGGCAGCACCAGCGCGCGCCTCTGCCTTGCGCTGAATTCCCAGCCGCTCAAGAACGGCGGAAACAAGCGGTGAGCGGTTCATGGTATAGAGATGGAATTCATAAATGCCGCGCCGCACCAGGTCCTGGATCTGCTCGGCCGCGACTTCGGCCGCGACCCTGGCACGTTCCTCGGCATAATCATCGGTGCCCTCGAAACGCTCATCCAGCCAGGACGGAATATTGGTGCCGCAGGCACCGGCAAAACGCTTCAGCTGCGTCAGATTCTGGATGGGCATGATCCCCGGCACGATCGGGATCTTGATACCAGCGGCGCGGACGCGATCATGGTAGCGCTCGAAAGCGTCATTATCGAAGAAGAACTGCGTCAATGCCCGATCGGCGCCATTATCGGCCTTGCGCTTCAGCATATCGATATCGGCTGCGGTATCGCGGCTTTCCGGATGCTTTTCCGGATAGGCCGATACGGAAATATCGAAGTCGCCGCGCTCGCGCAGAGCAGCCACCAGTTCGGCCGCATTGGCGTAACCGCCCGGATGCGGCTGATAAGCGGAGCCGACGCCGCCCGGAGGATCGCCGCGCAAAGCAACGAAACGGCGAACGCCAGCCGCAAGAAACTCATCGATCACCCGATGCGTATCCTCGCGCGTCGCACCGACGCAGGTCAAATGCGAAGCGGTGGTGAACGGTGTCTCATGGATCATCTTGCGCACGGCAGAAAGTGTCGGCGCCTTGGTCGAGCCGCCTGCTCCATAGGTGACGGAAACAAATTCCGGCTCCCAATCGCTGAGGTCCGCAACTGTGTTCCACAGCTGCTGCTCCGCCTCTTCCGATTTCGGCGGAAAGAACTCGAAGGATATGCGGATGCCATCCTGGGCATTTTCCGAATTCGAAGACATATCAAACCCTCTCGGCAAGAATGGGGGACGATTGGCGGTCCTGCTCTGCTGCCATCAGCAGCCGTGGGTCGCGCGCCAGCCAGATCGTGACTGTCAGCGCCTGACCGCCTTCTTTCCCTGAATGAAGATCCTGCACCTGCTCGACATCGAGCCCCGCCAACTTCAGCCAATCCGCTATGGTCTGATGCGAGAAGCCGAGACGCAGATGCGCATGTTCGTCACGCAAATATTCGAGCCCGTGCGGCGCCAGATCGATGATCACAAGCCGACCGCCGGGCCGCAGCATTCGCGCCGCCTCCGCAACCGCGATCTCGGGTTGATCGAGAAAATGCAGTACCTGGTGGATGGTAATCAGATCGAAATCTTGCTGCTCGAGCGGCAGATTGAAAATGTCGCCCTGGCGCACCGAAGCAGCCGTGATGTTGGAACGGTCGAGATTGGCCCGCGCAACGGCCAGCATATCGCGGCTGGCATCGATGCCGACCGCACGTCGATAGTGACCCGCCAATAGCTGCAGCATGCGGCCGGTGCCGGTGCCGAGATCGAGAAATGAGTCGATCGGCCGCGGGCCGATCAGCTCGATCAAAGCCTTGTCGACATCTTCGTCCGCAACATGCAGGCGGCGCAGCTCATCCCATTCGGCAGCATTGCGGCTGAAATAGGCCTGCGCACGCTCGGAGCGGATGCGCTTCACGGCGGCAAGGCGCTCTCCGTCGCGCAATAGAACGGCATCTTTCTCCGCCGTGTGACGCAGAAGGGTGCGGGCGAGCGTTACCGCCTTGCCTTCCTGCTTCAAGCGGAAATAGGCCCAGGCTCCCTCCTGATAACGATCGATCAGGCCGGCTTCGCCAAGCAATTTCAGATGCCGCGAGATGCGGGGCTGCGACTGGCCGAGAATTTCGGTAAGATCGGTAACGGTTAGGTCGCCGGCGGCAAGGAGCGCCAGGAGACGCAGCCGAGTCGGCTCGCCGACCGCCTTCAGCACGTCCACAACCTCATCCAAACCGAGTTTCACCAGATCCGTCATTTGATGCCCAATCAACATATAAAGATATCTTTATGTGATTTGGGTGCATTTCGCAAGAGCCATTTGGCTGCCGAGCCCGTTCGACGTCGGAATCTTGCCAGCTTCTGCCGAAAGCGGAATATTGCCGGCCATCGCCGGGCAAGCAAAAACCCCGGTTGAACCGGGGTTTTCGAAAAGCAAAGCAGGAGCCTATCGCGTAAGGCGCTTATAGGTGACGCGGCTCGGGTTGATGCTGTCCACACCGAGGCGGCGCATCTTGTCCTGTTCGTAATCCTCGAAGTTGCCTTCGAACCATTCGACATGACTGTCGCCTTCAAAAGCGAGGATGTGCGTGGCCAGACGGTCGAGGAACATACGATCGTGGCTGATGATAACAGCGCAGCCGGCGAAGTTTTCAAGCGCGATCTCGAGAGCACCGAGCGTTTCGGTATCAAGGTCGTTGGTCGGTTCGTCGAGCAGCAGAACGTTGCCGCCAGCCTTCAGCATCTTGGCGAGATGGACGCGGTTGCGCTGGCCGCCGGAGAGGTTGCCGACCTTCTGTTGCTGGTCGCCGCCCTTGAAATTGAACGTCGCGCAATAAGCTCTCGAGTTCATTTCATACTTGCCGAGCTTGATGACTTCCGCACCGCCGGAGATTTCCTCCCAGACGGTCTTGCCGCCATCAAGTGCATCACGGCTCTGGTCGACATACCCAAGATGAACGCTGTCGCCGATGCGGATGCTACCGCTATCCGGCTTTTCCTGGCCGGTGATCATGCGGAAGAGCGTCGTCTTGCCGGCGCCGTTCGCACCGATAACGCCGACGATACCACCCGGCGGCAATTTCAGCGACAGGCCTTCGATCAACACGCGGTCGCCATAGCCCTTGGTGATGCCTTCCATTTCGATGACCACCTGACCGAGACGCTCGCCGACCGGAATGATGATCTGGGCGTCGCCGGGACGCTGGTTCTCGGCCGCATCGACCAACTCGTCATAGGCGCGGATACGGGCCTTGGACTTCGACTGGCGAGCTTTCGGGCTGGAAGCGATCCATTCCTGTTCGCGTGCGATCGCCTTCTGGCGACCGGCCTCTTCGCGGCCCTCCTGCTGCATACGCTTCGCCTTCGCCAGCAAGTACGAGGAGTAGTTGCCTTCGTAGGGAATGCCGCGACCGCGGTCGAGTTCGAGGATCCAGCCGGTGACGTTATCCAGGAAGTAGCGATCGTGGGTGATCATCAGCACGGCGCCCGGATAGGCGCGCAGGTGCTTTTCAAGCCAGGCGATGGTTTCCGCGTCCAGGTGGTTGGTCGGTTCGTCGAGCAGCAGCACGTCCGGCTGCGACAGCAAGAGCTTGCACAGCGCCAGACGGCGGCGCTCACCGCCGGAGAGATTGGTGACGTCGGCATCGCCTGGCGGGCAGCGCAGCGCATCCATCGCCATTTCCACCTGGCTTTCCAGATCCCAGAGGTTCTGGCTGTCGATGATATCCTGGAGCTTGGCGCCCTCTTCCGCCGTCTCGTCGGAATAGTTCATCATCAATTCGTTGTAGCGATTGAGGATTTCCGTTTTGGCGGAAACGCCTTCCATGACGTTTTCGAGCGCGGTCTTGGTCGGGTCGAGCTGTGGCTCCTGCGGCAGGTAGCCAATGGTCGCGCCTTCGGCCAGCCAGGCCTCACCGGTATATTCCTTATCGAGGCCGGCCATGATGCGCAGCACCGTCGACTTACCGGCACCGTTCGGACCGAGAATACCGATCTTGGCATCGGGGTAGAAGGAGAGATGAATATTCTCGAGGATCTTCTTGGCGCCATAGGCCTTATTCAGACCGGACATATGATAAATGAACTGACGTGCCATAGCTTGGGTTACTCCACGGGCGGATAACATTGCGAATTGTGCCGCTATGTAGGCGAAACCCGGCCCTCGGGCAACGGCGAAACCTTGTCCGAGGGCATTTATCCGCGCCGCAAAGGCCGGAACAGCTTAGAAACCGGCCGCATCCACCACGCCGCGATCGCAGCCGAACGACGTGCTGCCGGCACCCTGGATCAGTTTTGCAAGCCGCGGCTCGCTGCCCTGCTGCGGATCGATCGCATCTTCGGACAAGCCGATCGTCAGTTCAGAGATCATCCTGACGTTACCGACCTTGCGGCAGCTCATCTTGATACGCGCATTGGCATCCTCGCCGAAGCTCTGGTCGAACGCGGCCTTGATGCTTTCCGCATCCAGCTCCTTGCCGATATTCTTGGCGAAAAGATCGCGCACGGCAGATGTATTGAGTTCGGCGACTAGGCCGGCAGCAATGGAAAAATATTGGTCGGCGCTGAGCTTGGTGCAGGTGCCGTGCTTGATCCATTCATGCCGTTCCAGACCGGATTGCGTGCCCGGCATGACCTTGTCCAGCCTCGCCTTGACGTCCTGCGACAGCTGTACCGCCGGCAGATCCTTCCAGTCACGGCCGCGATCCGCCTGTTTCAGATCATCCGAAACGTCGCAATATTCCTGCCGCATCGGCCAAAGGCCATGCAGCGAGAAATTCGTGGCATCATGATTGCTCGACGACTGGTTCCGGCATTCCGCCTTCTTCTGGTTCGTCGCGCAAAATGCCGGCTCCCAGCTTGCCGCCAGGATAAAGCGCGTGCGCCCCCGGCTGTGCTCCTGCGCCGCTGCGCTCGCGACTGTCCCGACCGAAAGGAGCACAACCGCAAATACCCGAAGCAAATGCTTCATTCCATGCCTCCAAATTAGAACATTATAGGAACAAATATGCAGTTTGGCCGAGCGTATGCAACCCTGAGAATCACAAAGCGCGAAAGAATTTATTTCTGTGGGCTTCGATCCCTATCCATTGCAATCCACCGGCTGATAAACTTTCGTCGAAATGGGGAGGAACCATGCATGTTCGCCGAGACGCAACGCCTGGATAGTCCAACAGGCGCGACGATCGCCTATCATCACACGCCGGCTTCAGGCGAGGCGCGCGGTATCCTCCTGATCTCCCACGGCCTTGCTGAACATTCGCGCCGCTACGAGGCTTTCGCGCATGCCATGGCCTCCCACAGCTTTCACGTCTACGCGCATGATCACCGCGGCCACGGCGAAACCGTCGCCGCCGATGCCCCGACCGGCCGTTTCGCGCGCGGAGGCGGCGTCGATCAGGTCATTGCCGACGTTCTGGCCATGCGCGAGCTTGCTGCAGCTGCCCATCCCGGCCTGCCGATCATCCTGTTCGGCCACTCGATGGGCGGCTTGATCAGCCTCAATACTGCCGTCACGCACCCGGATAAATTCGATGCCGTCACGGTCTGGAATTCCAATTTCAACCCAGGCATTGCCGGCCGTGCCGCTCAGCTCATCCTGAAGACGGAGCGCATGTTCAAGGGGTCGGATGTGCCAAGCGGGCCGCTGCCGAAGCTGACCTTTGGTGCCTGGGGCAAATCCATCGCCAATCGTCGCACCGAGTTCGATTGGCTGTCGCGCGTCCCCGAGCAGGTCGACAAGTACGTCGCCGATCCCCTCTGCGGCTTCGACGCATCCGTTTCGCTCTGGCTGGACATATTCGAACTCAGCTTTCGCGCGCCGCAAAAGGCGTATCTCGGCCGGCTCCGGGGCGACATGCCGATCCATCTCGTCGGAGGTGCGAAGGATCCGGCGACGGACAACGGGAAAGCGATTTCCTGGCTTTCAAACCATCTGAAGGGCGCAGGCTTCTCTCATATTACAACGATCATCTACCCAGACATGCGGCACGAAACGCTGAACGAAATCGATGCCGATCAAGCCATTGCCGACTTTGCCGATTGGTGCAGGAAGATCACGGCAAGGAATTGATTTTCAAAGGAATACCCCAATGAACACCAGCGGCGGCTCCTCGCTACGATTGCCGCAGTCGGAGCTGACTTTCGGTCTTGCGATGATGTTCCTCTCCGTCATCCTTTCGCCGATTATCGATATCTTCTCCAAGCTCGCGGCGGCCACCATTCCGCCGGCCGAAGTTACGGCCGCACGCTTCATCTTGCAGGCGCTTTTTGCCCTGCCGATGATGGCCATGCGAGGGCAGTGGGGTGTCTGGACATGGCGTCGCAGCGGCGTACATGCCATCCGTGCCGGCATGCTGACGCTGTCCATGGTCTCGTTCGTGACCACGCTGCAGGTCATGGAAGTCGCCGACGCCATCGCCATCTTTTTCGTAGAGCCGATGATACTGACTATTCTCAGCAGCATCTTCCTGAAGGAAACCATCGGCTGGCGGCGCTATACGGCCTGTGCAGTCGGCTTCTTCGGCGCGATGCTCATCATCCAGCCGAGCTTCCAGGAAGTCGGCTTCGTCGCCTTGCTGCCCGTCGTTACCGCCCTCTGCATCGCCGTCTACGTAATGATCACCCGCGTCGTCTCCCATAGCGAGGATGCCTGGCCAATGCAGTTCCAGACTGGCATATGGGGCATCGCCTTCAGCCTTATCCTGCTCCTCGTTGGCAAGGCAACGGGATTTGCAATTCTGAATACGGTCATGCCTGACTTGATAGCCATGCTCTATCTGCTCGGTGTCGGCATCACCGCAGCCGTCGCCGGCATTCTCACGGTACACGCCTATCGCGCCGTGCCGGCCTCGAAGCTGGCGCCCTTGCAATATTTCGAGATCGTCTCCGCAACCATCTTCGGCTGGCTGGTTTTCGACAATTTCCCGAACGCCATCAAATGGCTCGGCATCCTCATCATCATCGGCTCCGGACTCTACATTCTCTGGCGCGAACGGCGCTTTGCATCCAAGCCTGTATCCGATACATCTGAAGCAGCGTTCACGCCGTAAGCGGGAGAGCGGATCCATATGACAGAACAAAAGACCAAGAAGCCTCCGCTTTCCGGTATTCGCGTCATCGAGCTTGCCCGCGTGCTCGCCGGCCCCTGGGCCGGGCAGATGCTGGCCGATCTCGGTGCCGATGTGATCAAGGTAGAAAATCCTGATGGCGGCGACGACACGCGCCAATGGGGACCTCCCTTCGTCGAAGGCAAGGACGGCGAGAACCTCTCGGCCGCCTATTACCATTCCGCCAATCGCGGCAAGCGTTCCATCGTCGCCGACCTCAAGACCGAGGAAGGACAGGAGCTGGTGCGCCGACTCGTAAAGGCCGCCGACGTGGTGATCGAAAACTTCAAGCTCGGCGGCCTTGTCAAATATGGGCTGGACTATGAAAGCCTGAGAAAGATCAATCCCCGCATCGTCTATTGCTCCATCACCGGCTTCGGGCAGACAGGTCCCTATGCCGGTCTTGCGGGCTATGACTATATCGTCCAAGGCATGTCCGGCTTCATGTCGATCACCGGCGAGCCGGACGGCCAACCGGTGAAGGCAGGCGTTGCGATCGCCGATATCTTCACCGGCATCTATGCCGTCTCGGCAATCGAGGCGGCGCTGATCCATGCGCTGAAATCCGGTGAAGGCCAGCTCGTCGATATGGCGCTGCTCGATGTTCAATCGGCCGTACTTGCCAATCAGAACATGAACTATCTGATCTCAGGCAAGCCGCCCGTGCGGCTTGGCAACGCCCACCCCAATATCTCGCCTTACGAGGTCGTTCCCACCGCGGACGGCTATCTCATTCTCGCCGTGGGGAATGACGGGCAGTTCCGCCGCCTATGCGCAATTCTTGACCTCGCTACCCATGCCGACGACGAGCGCTACGCAACCAATAAGGCCCGCGTTGCCAACCGCAACGAGGTCCGGGCATTCATATCGGCGAAGACTTTGACCTGGAACAAGGCGGATCTGCTGAAGGCCTGCGAGGACAATGCCGTTCCGGCCGGCGCCATCAATACGATCGAGGATATGTTCGCCGACCCTCAGATCAAGGCGCGCGGCTTGCGCATCGATCTCGAGGACGGTGCAGGCACCATGATCCCAAGCGTGCGCACGCCGATCGTCCTTTCGGAGACACCGTTGACCTATACGCGGCCAAGTCCGCGCCTTGGAGAGCATCAGGAGGAGGTTCTCGCCGAATTGGCGGAACTGGAGGGAAAGGCGAAGATATGAAACGAACGGGCGGCCAACTCATCGTCGAGGCTTTGAAAGCAAATGGCGTAAAACGCATTTCCTGCGTGCCGGGCGAGAGCTTTCTGGCGGTGCTCGATGCGCTGCATGACAGCGACATCAATGCGCTCGTCTGCCGTCAGGAGGGTGGCGCGGCGATGATGGCGGATGCCTGGGGCCGGCTGACCGGCGAGCCAGGCATCTGCATGGTCACCCGCGGCCCCGGAGCCACGAACGCATCGGCCGGGCTCCACATCGCCCGGCAGGACTCGATCCCGATGATCCTCTTCATCGGTCAGGTCCAGCGCGACGCCCGCGAGCGCGAGGCTTTCCAGGAGGTAGAATTCCGCCGCGCTCTCACCGAATTTGCAAAATGGGTCGGCGAGATCGACGATGCCGCCCGCATACCGGAATTCGTCACTCGCGCCTTCGCAGTCGCGACTTCGGGGCGCCCAGGTCCTGTCGTGCTGACCCTGCCGGAAGACATGCTGCGCGACGAGGTCGAAGCGCCGGAAGCCAAACCTTACACGCCCGTCGCCGCCCATCCGGGCCGCGGCGAGCTTGCCGACCTTCAGCGGCGCCTCGCCGCCGCAGAGCGCCCGATGGTCATTCTCGGCGGCACGCGTTGGAATGAGGAAGCCGTTGCCGGCATCCAGCGGTTCGCGGAGCGTTTCAACCTGCCGATCGGATGCTCCTTCCGCCGGCAGATGCTGTTCGACCATCTGCACCCGAGCTATGCCGGCGATGTCGGCATCGGCATCAATCCGGCGCTGGCAAAGGAGATCAAGGAGGCGGATCTGCTGATCCTCCTCGGCGGACGCCTCTCCGAAATGCCGTCCTCCGGCTATACGCTCGTGGACATCCCCTATCCGCGTCAACAGCTCGTCCACGTCTATCCCGATCCGTCCGAGCTTGGCCGCGTCTATCGTCCGGATCTGGCGATCTGTGCCAGCCCCGCCGACTTCGTCGCCGCACTCGCCGATCTGGGGGCACCGGGCAAAGCACGTTGGGCAGAGCGTACCCAGCGCATGCATGCCGCCTATCTCACCTGGTCGACGACGCTGGAAAAAAGCCCCGGCGCGGTGCACATGGGCCGGATCATGGATTGGATCGAAGCCAATACTGCTGATGATGCGATCTTCACCAACGGCGCCGGCAATTATGCGACCTGGCTGCACCGCTTCCATCGGTTCCGCCACTTCAATACGCAGGCCGCCCCCGCTTCCGGATCGATGGGCTACGGTCTGCCGGCAGCGGTCGCCGCCAAGCAGCTGTTTCCGGACCGCGAAGTCATCTGCTTTGCCGGCGACGGTTGCTTCATGATGCACGGCCAGGAATTCGCGACTGCCGTACAGTACGGTTTGCCGCTGATTGCGCTTGTCATCAACAACGGCATGTACGGCACCATCCGCATGCATCAGGAGCGGGAATATCCTGGCCGCGTCAGCGGCACGGCGTTGCAAAATCCGGATTTCGCAGCACTTGCCCGCGCCTATGGCGGTCACGGCGAGACGGTAAAGGCGACGGAAGAATTCGCCCCGGCATTCGAGCGAGCTCGCGCCAGCGGCAAACCGGCGATCATCGAGATTGCGCTCGATCCGGAAGCAATTACGCCTTCGCGCACCCTGACGGAAATCGCCCAAACGAAAGGCCGGTGAGCGCAAGCTCCCCGGCCCTCCAAAACATGCCAGTTCGGCTTAGTCGAGTGCGGCTATCACGATGAACTCGACCTTGTACTTCGGCGCAGCGAGCTTGGCTTCGCTGGTCGCACGAGCCGGCGTGTTTGCCGGATCGACCCAGGCTTCCCAGGCAGCGTTCATTTCTGCGAAATCGGAAATGTCTGCGAGATAGATGAGCGTCTGCAGGATCTTCGACTTGTTGGTGCCGGCTGCTGCGAGCAGGCGGTCAACTTCGGCCAGTGCCGACTTGCATTGATCTGTAACGCTTGCACCCTCGCCGACCTGGCCAGCGAGATAAACGGTGTTGCCGTGGATGACTGCGCCGCTCATGCGGGCGCCGACGTCAATGCGCTTGATGCTCATTGTTTTCTCCTGATGTTGTTTTCGACAGGTAAACAGGGCGCGGCGCATAGCCTGCCCTGCAATCTCAAGGGTTGGGAAAGCCGCTCAGCCGCGAATATGGTGCGTCTTCTGATAGATCGCCGTCGAGCGGGCGCCGGACCGGCAATAGCCGAGCATCGGGCGCGCAAACTCGTCGAGCGCATCGACCATGCACTGCACAGCCTCCTCAGTGACGCCCATGGGGCCCACCGGCACATGGGCGATCTCCAGGCCAAGCTCCTTGGCGCGCGCTTCGATGACGCCAAACGGCGTCTGATCCGGGCTTTCATTGTCCGGGCGGTGGCAAACGATGGACTTGAAACCCATGGCCTTGATCTGGTCAAGATCCTCTACGCTGATCTGGCCGGATACCGAGTACTCATCATCGATCGGGCGGATATCCATGGTTCATGTCCTCTCTAAAACCGTGGCCTTGATCTACGCCGCCCCGGATCAAGCGTCAACCGCCGCACGCGCTCAAACGAAGGCAAAGTTCAGCGCGAAACTGCGGGCTTCGCCTGGCTGGAGAATATTGAATTCGCCCGCCTCCTCAAGCTCCGCGCGCGAGACCCATCGATGCGAAACGGGCTCGATACCGAGCACATGCGCCGGCGCGCGTTGATTGCGCCAGACCTGCAAGAAAGGCAGCGTATCCGTGCTGAAACGCACCCTTAAAGACCTGCCGCCGATGGCCGCGATAGGACCGAGACTGATTTCCGCCCAGTCCTCTCCCTTGTCTTCTGCCGGCACGCAGAAAATGTCGCCAGGCTCCTCGCCAAACGTCCAGGGAAAACCGCCATTCTCGAGCATCTGCCCGGTGAGACGCGTGCCACTGTCGAACCACTTTCCCCCGATGTTCATGTGATACATGAGGAAGAGCGGCATTGCCTCGATGCTCGTATTGACAACGCGATCGGCAAGCGAGACCTCGCCGCTCGCGCCATCGATGCGCCAATGGCGCTCCAGCCTCGCCGTTCGCCCCTCGGCGGTGACAATGTCGATATCGGCCCGGCACTCCGCATTGCCATTCTCGAATTTGGTCCAGAGAATTTTGGCCGGATGAGAAGAAAAGGAGCCGTGCAGCGGATAGCGCCTTCCCTCGAATGCCCCGGTCATCGGCTGCGGATGGCGGATGTGATCCGGACCACAAGTGAAGAGGAAGCCCTCCAGCGAATGGTCGATGCGCGGGTCCCCGTCATCGGGAATGGCGCGTCCGGGAGCAAGGTTGTTCCCATCAACGACGCAGGCGCCGATGTCCAGAACGGAGGTTTCATCCAGTGCCAGTTTCGGCCCTTTGGCTACGGCAAAATCCATCATTCTCCGAAATTCTCCCAGACCGGCTCCGCGCGCGGGCGTTGTCCCGCAATGGAACACGGCGCAAAATAAACGGTGATATACCTTACCGATTGTTAACTCGAACCCTTGATTACACAAATTTTTATATTTTATTCAGCATGATAATCTAAATTTCCATACTGGCGTCAAAATTGCCATGTGTGTGTCAGCCGAACTACCATCCGAGGATTCGACAGACGTGAACCGGTTCGTAAAATTGAGTTTTGTCTTGGCAATGACTGCCACAGTGTCCGCGCTCGCGCTTAGCGACGCGCAGGCACAGTATTATCGTGGCGGAAACGGCAATACGGTTCTAGTCACACCCGACGGGCGAATCCTCGAGCAGTACCCCGATGGGGGCGGATATTCCATGGCGAGAGACGGACGCGGCCGACGGGTTCTGGTCGACGCCTACGGCAATGTCGTTGCGACGGAAATGAGGGCGAGCACCTATTATCCCAAAGCACCGGCCCGCGATGCCTATAACGATAATGGGTACGGCAATGGCGGCCGCTACGGCGACACGCAGCTCTCCAACAATGGCGGCTATCGCGACTATCGCCAGTATCGCACCGACGGTTATGGCCAACAGGATCAAGACATCGTGACCGGCGGCATTCCGCGCGATGGCGATATTCAGCGCCAGCCGCTCGACGACCAGCCGATGCCGGGCAAGAGCCCAAACCAGATGAATTCGACCGGCAACGACTATGCCTCGATCGACCCGCAGCAGGGCACACCGGATATCATCCACAAGCCGCAGCCGGCGGATCCAGTCATTACGCTCAAGGGCAAATCGAAAATGGAAATCACTGCGCTCGAGGTCTTCCTCGCGCGGCAGGGTATTTCCCCAGGCGCCATCGACGGCCGCATGGGCGCAAACGTCACCAAGGCGATCTATGCCTATCAGCAGATGACCGGCCAGACGCTCGATCCGAACAACACCGACGCGATTCTCGAGCAGCTGCGCATGTCCGGCGGCATGCCGATCATCAATTATACCATCACCGCAGCCGACGCGGCAGGCCCCTATGTCGCGTCGATCCCAGAGGACTATGCGGCGAAGTCGCAGATGCCGTCTCTCGGCTATACGTCGACCACGGAAATGCTGGCCGAACGTTTTCATATGGATGAGGGCTACCTGAAGGCGCTCAACCCCGGCGTCGATTTCACTGTGCCAGGCAACACCATCAAGGTCGTCAATACGGGTCCCGCCAAGACCGGCGCGGTTGCCAAAATCCTGGCGGACAAGGGCCGCAAGCAGGTTTTTGCCTATGACGCCAACGGCACGTTGATCGCGGCCTATCCCGCCAGCATCGGTTCCGCCGACACGCCCTCGCCGTCCGGCACGGTCACGGTCGAGCGCGTCGCCTTCAATCCGGGCTATACCTACAACCCAAAGATCAACTTCCAACAGGGCGTCAACGACAAGGTTCTCAACATTCCGCCTGGCCCGAACGGCCCGGTCGGTACGGTGTGGATGGCTCTGTCGAAGCCGACCTACGGTATCCACGGAACGCCGGACCCTTCGAGGATCGGCAAGTCGCAAAGCCACGGCTGCGTGCGCCTCACCAATTGGGATGCGACCGAGCTCGCCAAGATGGTCAAGCCCGGCGTCGTCGTCGAATTCGTGGATTGATCGGCAACAAAGTTTCAACAAAAAAGCCGCCGGGCGACCCGGCGGCTTTTTTGTTTGTCTTTAAGTCCCTGACGCGCTGCTACTTCCGTTCGGCGCGTCAGGAGTTGGGCGGCCTCTCAGAAGCAATCCCGGAAGAGAGCCTTAGTGTTTTCCAGCGTCATCGGCACCGGATTGCCGCCCGCACTCGGATCCTCGATCGCCATCGCAGAAAGCTCGTCGATCCGATCCGGCGCAATGCCCATGGCCGAGAGGCTTTCCGGCACGCCGAGTTCTGCACGCAGCTGCAGCACATAATCATAGAAGCCATCGAAACCACCTGAAATACCGAGGTAGGCCGCCGCGCGGGCGATCTTCTCCTCTATAGCCTTGCGGTTGAAGCGCAGGACGGCCGGCATGACGACAGCATTGGTCATGCCGTGATGCGTGTTGTAGACGGCGCCGATCGGGTGCGACAGCGCGTGGATGGCACCAAGGCCCTTCTGGAAGGCGACCGCACCCATCGCGGCGGCGCTCATCATGTTGGCGCGGGCTTCGAGGTCGGTTCCTTCGCGGTAGGCGCGCGGCAGGAATTCCTTGACCAGACGCATGCCTTCCAGCGCGATGCCGGCCGACATCGGATGGTAGAACGGCGAGGAATAGGCTTCCAGGCAATGGGCAAACGCGTCCATGCCCGTACCCGCCGTGATGACTTTCGGCATGCCGACGGTCAGTTCCGGATCGGCGATGACCACGCCCGGCAGGAACTTCGGGTGGAAGATGATCTTCTTCACATGCGTCGCGGAATTGGTGATGACGCTGGCGCGGCCGACTTCAGAACCAGTGCCTGCCGTGGTCGGTACGGCGACGATCGGTGCGATCCCTTCGAGATTGGCGCGGGTCCACCAATCGCCGATATCTTCGAAATCCCAAACCGGCCGGGTCTGGCCAGCCATGAAGGCGACGCACTTGCCGAGATCGAGGCCGGAGCCGCCCCCGAAGGCGACGACGCCGTCGTGACCACCATCCTTGAATGCCTTCACGCCGGCATCGAGGTTCTTCTCATTCGGGTTCGGATCAACATCGGCGAAAATCGCGCGTCCGAGTCCGGCGTCTTCCAAAATGTCGAGCGCGGTCGTGGTGATCGCCATGGATGCGAGTCCCCGGTCGGTGACCAGGAGTGGCTTCTTCATACCCAGGCTCTTGCAGGCGTCCGCCAGTTCCTTGATCCGACCGCGGCCGAGCTTGAAGGCGTTCGGATAGCTCCAATTGACTGAGATGTTACTCATGCTGTTACTTTCTTCAGGTGATAGGATTTCGGACGCGTCAGATTGTGAAAGCCGATGATCGACAGCGAACCGCCGCGGCCGGTTTCCTTGACGCCGGTCCAGCAAAGTGCCGGATCGAGATAATCGGCGCGGTTCATGAAGACGGTACCGGTTTCGATCTCGCGGCCGATGCGCGAGGCGCGCTCGACATCCTTCGTCCAGAGAGAAGCCGTCAGGCCGTAGGGGCTGTCGTTCATGAGTTCCAGTGCTTCTGCATCGCTCTTCACCTTCATGATGCCAACGGCCGGTCCGAAGGTCTCTTCCCGCATGAAGGCCATGGAATGATCGACATTGACGAGGATCTGCGGCGCGAGATAGGCGCCGCCGTCATCTGCCGGAAACAGCTTGGGATCGACCAGCGCCTTGGCGCCCTTGGCGACCGCATCGGCGATCTGCTCGCGCACGACCTTTGCAAAGCGCTTGTGCGCCATCGGCCCAAGCGACGTCTCAGGATCCAGCGGATTGCCGAGCTTATAGTTCGAAACCCATGCGACGGATTTCTCGACAAAAGCATCGTACAGGGATTCATGCACGTAGATGCGCTCGATGCCACAGCAGCACTGGCCGGAATTGAAGGTGGCGCCATCCATCAGCGTATCGACGGCAGCGTCGAGATCGGCATCCTCCATGACATAGCCCGGATCCTTGCCGCCGAGCTCCAGCCCGAGGCCGGTGAAGGTGCCAGCAGCAGCGCGCTCAATCGACCGGCCGCCTTCGACGGAGCCGGTGAAATTGACAAAGTTGAAGCTGCCGTCCGCAATCAGCGCCGAGGTCGTTGCATGATCGAGGAAGACATTCTGGAAGACGTCGGCGGGAACACCGGCCTCGACAAAGGCCTGAACGAGCCGCTCACCGACCAGAAGCGTCTGGCTTGCGTGCTTGAGAATGACCGTATTGCCGGCCATCAGGGCCGGAGCGACCGTGTTGATCGCCGTCATATAGGGGTAATTCCAGGGCGCGATGACGAAGACGACGCCATGCGGCTCGCGCTCGATGCGGCGCGCAAAATTGGCGCTCTCTTCGGCCACCATCGGTGCTAGCGCATCGGCAGCGATCGACGCGACATAGTTCGAACGCTCGTTGAAGCCGCGGTATTCGCCGCCATACTTGATGGGGCGGCCCATCTGCCAGGAGAGCTCCGGCACGACCACATCGGCCATCTCATTGAGCCGGGCCACGCCCTTCAGCACGAGCTGGACGCGATCTTCCAGCGGGCGACGCGCCCAATTCTTCTGCGCCTTGCGGGCGCGTGCCACGACTTCCTTGGCAGCATCCAGCGACAGAGCCGAACGTTCGGCATAAACCTCTCCGTTCACCGGAGAGACGCATGTGATCATGGTCATGATCGAATTCCTGTTTCCTTAATCATCCATTGATTGCCGGATGTTGCACAACCTGCAGCCGCATTCAAAGGGGGGGAATGTCAGGCAGGCAAGTCATCCTTGCGCCCCTGCCCGATCATAGAATGAAATCGGGCATGAGGCAGTTCGCAAAAGCCTTACGCTCTTTCAAATCCGCGCGCCACTTCCCAATCGGTAATGCGGCGATCGTACTCCTCCTGCTCCCATTCGGCAGCGCGGGTGTAGTGATCGATGACATCGTCGCCGAAGGCGGCGCGCAGCATTTTCGAATTGGCCAGGGCCTCGGTCGCACCGCGCAGGGTGCGCGGAATTTCGCGAACCTCACGTGCGCCATAGGCGTCGCCGACGAAGGGCGCTTCCAGTTCGAGCTTGTTCTCGATGCCATCGATACCAGCAGCAATCAGGGCCGCGAAAGCGAGATAGGGATTAAGATCGGAGCCGCCAACCCGGCATTCTATACGAATGCTCTTGGTCTCAGCACCGCACAGGCGATAACCGGCCGTGCGATTATCGGTGCTCCAGATCGCCTTGGTGGGCGCGAAGGTGCCGGCAACGAAGCGCTTGTAGGAATTGATATAGGGCGCCAGGAAATAGGTAATTTCGCTAGCATGCGTCAGAAGGCCGGCGACATAGTGCTTCATCATCGGCGTCATGCCGTGCTCTTTTTCCTTGTCAAAGAACAGCGGTGTCTTGCCGTCGGCGCTCCAGAGCGACTGATGGATATGCGAGGAGCTGCCGGCGGCGCTATAGTTCCACTTCGCCAGGAACGTTATGGCTTTGCCCTTCGACCAGGCAATTTCCTTGCAGCCGTTCTTGATGATGGCATGGCGGTCGGCCATGGTCAGCGCGTCGGCGTAGCGGACGTTGATTTCCTCCTGGCCGGCCGAGGCCTCGCCCTTGGAGTTTTCAACCGGGATATCGGCGCCCTGCAAACCTTTGCGGATCGCCCGCATCACATCTTCTTCCTTGGTGGTCTGGAAGATATGGTAATCCTCATTGTAGCCGCTGACGAGATTGAGGTTGCGATAGCCGGATTCGCGGGCGCTGTCATAGCTCTGGTCGAACAGGAAGAATTCGAGTTCCGAAGCCATGTAGGCCTTCATGCCCATCGCCTCGAGGCGCTTGACTTGCTTCTTGAGGATGGCACGCGGCGAATGCGCCACTTCCTCATGCGTATGATGGTCGAGCACGTCGCAGAGAACCAGCGCCGTGCCTTCGAGCCAGGGAATGCGGCGCAGCGTGGCCAGATCGGGCTTCATGGTATAGTCGCCATAGCCCTTCTCCCAGCTCGTGGACTTGTAGCCGGAGACGGTTTCCATCTCGATGTCGGTCGCCTGCAGATAGTTGCAGCTATGCGTTTCCTTCCAAGCGCTCTCGACGAAGAATTCCGCCTGGAAACGTTTGCCCATCAGGCGTCCCTGCATGTCCACCTGGCATGCCAGAACCGTGTCGATGCGCCCTTCGGCCACATCCTTTCTGAGGTCATCGAACGTATAGCTAGTGCTCATGATTAATCCGCCTGAAAGATAGAAGAGTGATCGGCTGACAGCTTAATGGGACGTATAACCCAAAGCCGTGCATCGAGTAGGAGGGGCCGCAGCGACGGCCCCCGCCGGATTGAAGACGAACGAGGATTATACTTCGCCAACGGCCCGTTCGGCGGCGGCGATATCGGCCTGACGCTTGGCGATGACGTCGCCAATCGGCGGTCCCTGGAAGCGCCGCTGTTCGAAGGCAAACCAAACGACCGCGGTCAGGACCAGGAAGCCGATGGTGATGTAGAGAGCCCATTCGTTCGGCGGCTGCACGCCGATGATGAAGATGATCGCCATAGCAATGACCACCAGAACCGAGACCAGCTTATAGGTACCGATACCCATGTTCCACGGCCCCATTTTCGGCCATTTCGCAGTTCCGATCGCCTTGATGCCGAGGACGATCGGCACAGTGAACGAGAGGAACAGGAAGATGACGGTGCACGACACGACGATGGTATAGGCCGAAGAGCCGGCGACCGGGACGAGCGAGGCGCCCCAGACGAACAGGACGGCAAGAACCGCGCCCGTCCAGATGGCGACGGAAGGTGTGCGGAACTTGGGGCTGACGCTGGCGAGCGACTTCGAGAACGGCAGGCCACCGTCACGCGAGAAAGCATAGATCATGCGCGATGCGGATGTGACGGTCGCAAGGCCGCACAGCAGCTGCGAGATGAAGATCGCAACATAGAGGATATTGGCGACGACAGGGGTGGTGATGCTGTTGATCGTCCAGAAGAAGACGTTCCAGCCCTGTTTCGATGCTTCATTCATGTCCGGGATGGCCAGCAGGAAGGCCAGCAGCATGATGTAGCCGAACAATGACGACCACCAGACCGAGGAGACCATGCCGCGCGGCACCGAGCTGGATGCCTTGACGGTCTCTTCGGACGTATGCGCCGAAGCGTCATATCCCGTGATCGTGTAGATCGGCAGCAGCAAACCGAGAGCAAAGACGTACCAGATATTGTCCATCTTCGGCCAAACCGATGCATCACCCTCCGGCGTGCCTGAGTAGTTGGTGAAGGTCCAGATGCGGCTGATGTCCCAGCTCTTCACCCCGATCAGGCAGACGACGGTCAACGCGATCGCGGCAGCAAAGATCAGGTAGCCGGACATATCGGTCAGCTTTGCCGTAAGCTTGATGCCGAAATGATTGATCAACGCCTGCAGGCCGGTGATGATGGCAACGAAAATGATCTGGTTCGCAAAACCGGCCGAGGTATTGGTATCAACGGCAATGCCGAACCAGGTGGCGATGGAGCCGCTGAAGAAGCCCCAAGTCCCGACATTGATTGCGCCAAGCACGGTGATCAGGCCGAGAAGATTGAGCCAGGCCGTCAGCCAGCCGGTGAACCGGTTGCCCAGGATCGAGCCCCAGTGATAAAGGCCGCCGGCCGTTGGATAGGCCGAAGAAATCTGTGCCATCGAGAGCGCGAAAACACCCGAAATCACGCAGCCGATCGGCCAACCGATGCCGATTGCGGCACCGCCGGCACCCGATGTTGCCTGTGCGAGCGAGTTGATACCGCCAGATAGAATGCAGATGATGGAGAAGGAAATGGCGAAATTCGAGAATGAACTCATGCGCCGTTCCAGCTCCTGAGCATAGCCCATGGAGTGCAGGATATGAACATCCTGCTTTTTGTCTAACTCTGTGTAATCAGACATGTCATTCCCCCTTAAGCCCGGTCGTCCGCGGGATTGCGGAGAACCATGTGTCACATGAGCCGCCGGCTTTTTGCCGTGCGGCTCGATCGCAGTTGAACTGCTCCCCGGGGTCTTTTTCTTCTTATACTCAGGCTTCCAGACTGTTCTGGAGGAGCCCTGTCAGATAGTCAGCCATGACCCCTTGGCTAACGTCATCTCCAATGAGATCGTTGCGGATCTCGATCATTACGTTGTGCAGACCATTGGCGATCCCATGCAGCTTCAGCGTATGGGTGACGCCATCTTCCGGACCGTAAGGCCGGTTGCGTTCGGTTTGATAGAGTGGTGCCTGCGCCGCCGCATCCAGCATGCGATCGGCCAGCCAATGGTCCTCGTCATGCAGAATGCCGAGCTCCACCGCCCGCGGCTTGCCGTTATAGATCGGCGTGAAGCTGTGCATCGTCACGATCACGGTTCTTTGTCCGCGAGCCCCTCTCTCTTTCAGCAGAGTCCGGATGCGGTCATGAAAGGGTATATAGAGACCTTCGGTGCGTGCCCGCCGATCCGCCTCGTCCAGTCGCTGATTGCCCGGGATCGTATAAATCTCGCTGGTTTCCGGCATCGCACCGGCACTTTCCGGTGGCCGGTTGCAGTCATAAATCAGACGGGAGAAACGCTGAGAGATCAAAGTCGCGTCCAGGGCCGCCGAAATCTTGCTTGCAACCGCAAGTGCACCCGGATCCCAGGCGATATGGCTGGAAAGAGCTTCGGCGGAAAGGCCTAGATCGCCAAACCGCTCGGGCAAAGCACGAGATGCGTGTTCGCAGATGATGAAAACCGCGCTGCTTCCGTCCGGCCTTTCGACCGCGACGCAATCGCCGTCCGCCTTCGTCAAAATGCCTTGCTGTGCAAGCATCCGGGGCGCCCCATTGCCGATTAATAAAATCTTTATAAGAAAAGAATTCTTCAGCTTTTGGCCGCTGTCAACCGGAAACTGAAAATATTTCTTCATTTGTGACATTGACTCGAAATGTGACAGCGTTGTTATATCGTTGCAGGAGATCGGCATAAGACCGACCCGGGGAGCAAAAATCGATTGCGCAATGCGTCAAAGACAGTTTCTGACGTGATCAATGCCCGCTTCGACACGCTGACGCGCGCCGAAAAGCAGCTGGCTAAGAGCCTGCTCGACAACTACCCCGTTTCGGGGCTGGGCAGTATTACGACAGTCGCAGAGAATGCGCGTGTTTCAACGCCGACCGTCGCCCGCATGGTGCAAAAGCTCGGCTATAAGGGCTATGCCGACTTCCAGTCTCACCTCCATCAGGAGGTCGAGGCGACCATCTCCAACCCGCTGACAAAACATGATCGCTGGGCATCGAATGCGCCCGGCACGCATATTCTCAATCGCTTCGCAGATGCGATCATGAGCAATTTGCGCCAGACGCTCGCTGATATCGATGCCGCGGCATTCGATAGCGTAGCGGCCTTGCTGTCCGAGCGTAAACGTGGCCTCTATTTCGTCGGCGGCCGCATCACGGGCGCACTTGCCGAGTATTTCTTCACCCATATGCAGGTGATCCGCCCCAACACCACGCTGCTCTCCTCCAATTCCAGCACTTGGCCGCAATATGTGCTGAATATGAACCCGGGCGATCTGCTCGTGATCTTCGACATCCGCCGCTACGAGCAGGAAATGGTCAATCTGGCTGCCGCCGCCCGTCGGCGCGGCGCCGAGATCATCGTCTTTACCGATCAATGGGCAACACCGGCCGCCAAGCACGCCAAGCACATCTTCCGCGTGCAAATCGAGGCGCCATCAGCCTGGGATTCGTCGGTTGTCACACTTTTCATCGTCGAGGCCTTGATCGAAGCCGTGCAAAGCTTGACCTGGGACGAGACAAGCGAACGCATGAAAACGCTCGAAGGTCTTTTCGAACAAACGAAATTGTTTCGCAAACTCAGCTAGAGGGAAGCAAAACGACAAAATTACATGAGATGGAGCGGTGTGAAATGCAGCAGCTGTCACACTTGACGATTAGAAGCGAAATCAACCGCGTTTACCGGAAACGAAGCGCTTTGAAGCCGTCACACAACCTTCATCTAATGTCATTAACAGCAACGCAAGGCACTGAAAACCCAAAAGGAGGAAATGCAGTGATCTCGAAACTTCACCGTCTTCTGACTATCTCCACCGCGATGCTCGTCGCTTCGTCCGCCATCGCTGCCGCAGAGCCGAGCGCCGATCTCATCGCTGCGGCGAAGAAGGAAGGCACGCTGACCACGATCGCCCTGCCCCACAACTGGTGCGGTTATGGCGACCTGATCGCTGCGTTCAAGGCCAAGTACGGTATCGACGTCAACGAACTGAACCCGGATGCCGGTTCGGGCGATGAAGTCGAAGCAATCCGCGCCAACAAGGGCAACACCGGCCCGCAGGCTCCTGATGTCATCGACGTCGGTCTCTCCTTCGGCCCGACCGCCAAGAAGGAAGGCCTGCTGCAGCCTTACAAGGTCTCCACCTGGGCTTCCATTCCGGACAGCGCCAAGGATGCCGAAGGCTACTGGTACGGCGACTATTACGGCGTTCTCTCCTTCGTCGTGAACAAGGATGTCGTGAAGAACCCGCCGAAGGACTGGGCTGACCTGCAGAAGTCGGAATACGCAAACACCGTTTCGCTCGCTGGCGATCCGCGTACTTCCAACCAGGCTGTTCAGGCCGTTTACGCCGCTGGCCTCGCTGCCGGCGAAAAGGATGCCACCAAAGCAGGCGCTGCTGGTCTCGATTACTTTGCAAAGCTGAACAAGGCCGGCAACTTCGTTCCGGTCATCGGCAAGTCTGCTTCGCTCGCTCAGGGCGCAACCCCGATCGTCATCGCTTGGGACTACAACGGTCTTTCCTGGCGCGACAGCCTGAAGGGCAACCCGCCGGTTGACGTCACCGTTCCGGCTTCGGGCGTTATCGCCGGCGTATATGTTCAGGCGATCTCGGCCTTCGCTCCGCATCCGAACGCTGCCAAGCTCTGGATGGAGTTCCTCTATTCCGACGAAGGTCAGATCGGCTGGCTGAAGGGCTATTGCCACCCCATCCGCTTCAACGACCTGGCAAAGAACAAGAAGGTTCCGCAAGAGCTTCTCGACAAGCTGCCGCCGGCTGCTGCCTATGAAAAGGCTGTCTTCCCGACGCTCGAAGAGCAGGCTGCTGGCAAGACCGCCATCACCACCAAGTGGGATTCCGTCGTCGGTTCGAACGTACAGTAATCCGACTTAGCAGACCTCCCCGTTTCGGCGGGGAGGTTTTCCATTTTTTCGACGCCGCGGATTGGACCAGTCATGAGCATCGTCACAACATCAACGGTCAGTTCCACTCCGATGATCAACAAGCGCGTGGTCGTCGACTGGTTGGGTATTGCGCCCTTCCTGATCTTCGCGCTGCTGTTTCTAATTTTCCCAACGGTCTATCTGGTCGCCGGCGCCTTTTTGACGCCGGACGGAAGCTTTACCCTCAAGAACATCGCCGACCTGTTCACGCCGACGATCATGAGCGCCTATTTGATCAGTATCAAAATCTCGGTCGCTTCGGCGCTCGGCGGTGCGATCATCGGCTTTTATCTCGCCTGGGCGCTGGTGCTTGGCGGCCTCCCTTCCTGGGTCCGCCATGCCTTCCTAACCTTCTCGGGCGTCGCATCCAATTTCGCCGGCGTGCCGCTGGCCTTTTCGTTCATCGCCACGCTGGGCCGCCAGGGTCTCGTCACCATATTGCTCGCCCATTTCGGCTTCAATCTTTACTCGACGGGCTTCAATCTCCTCAGCTTCTTCGGCCTTACCATCACCTACATGTACTTCCAGATCCCGTTGATGGTGCTGATCATCACACCGGCGCTCGATGGCATGAAGAAGGAATGGCGCGAAGCCGCCTCCATTCTCGGCGCAACCAACACGCAATATTGGTTGATGGTCGCCCTGCCGATCCTCTGGCCCAGCCTGCTTGGCACGACGCTGCTGCTATTTGCCAATTCGTTCGGCGCGATCGCGACGGCAATTGCGCTCACCGGCAGCTCGCTAAATATCGTTCCGATCGTGCTCTATGCGCAAATCCGCGGCGACGTGCTGCACAATGCCAATCTCGGCTATGCCCTGGCACTCGGCATGATCGTCATCACCGGTATCTCGAACGTCGTCTATATCTTGATGCGCATGCGCGCTGAACGGTGGCAGAAATGAAGCTGCAAAAACTCTTCGCTTGGATCGCCGTTGCCATCGGCCTCATCTACTTTCTGGTTCCGCTCATCGGCACGCTGGAATTCTCGCTGCGCATGCGGCGCAACGCCTATAGCTTCGATGCGTATGCTTCGGTGTTTTCGGACTTCGGCTTTATCACGGCCTTCGGCTTTTCGATGTTGATGGCGCTTCTGACTATCATCTTCGGCATGCTGCTCGTCGTACCGACCGCCTATTGGGTGCGGCTGCGGCTGCCACAGATGCGCCCCTTCGTCGAATTCATCACGCTGATGCCGCTGGTCATTCCCGCCATCGTCATCGTCTTCGGCTATCTACGCCTCTATAATTCTTCGTCGATCCTGCCGCTGACGGGCTATAATTCGACGACGAACATTCTGCTTGTCTGTTCCTACATTGTATTATCCCTGCCCTATATGTATCGTTCGGTGGATACGGCGATGCGCACCATTGATGTCGGCACGCTGACGGAAGCGGCCGAGAGCCTTGGTGCAAAATGGACAACCATCATGTTCAAATGCATCTTTCCAAATGTCATGAGCGGTGTGCTTTCCGGAGCGTTCATCACACTCGCGATCGTCATGGGTGAATTCACCATGGCGTCGCTGCTCAACCGTCCGGCATTCGGGCCCTATATGCAGCTCATGGGCGCCAACAGAGCCTACGAGCCGTCCGCCCTGGCAATCATCGCACTTGCCGTTACCTGGCTCAGCATGGGCCTATTGCAGCTCGTTTCCCGTTTCTCAAAATCCGCTCCGATTAAGGCGTAAGGCTTCTCACCATGGCTTTTCTCGAACTCACCCACATCAAGAAATCATTCGGCGAAGTTCAGGTCGTTCACGATTTCAATATGCAAATCGAGAAGGGCGAATTCGTCTCCTTCCTCGGACCGTCGGGTTGCGGCAAGACGACCGTGCTGCGCATGATCGCCGGCTTCGAAATGCCGACGGCAGGCACGTTGATGATCAACGGCAAGGATCAGCGGCCGCTGAAGCCGAATCAGCGCAACATCGGCATGGTGTTTCAGGCTTACGCGCTGTTTCCCAATATGACGGTGCACGACAACGTCGCTTTCGGCCTCAAGGTCGCTGGCATGTCGAAGCCTGATATCGACAAGCGCGTCAACGAGATGCTGCGCCTCATCAAGCTCGATCACCTCGCCGGTCGCTATCCCTACCAGATGTCAGGCGGCCAGCAGCAGCGCGTGGCACTTGCGCGCGCCATCGCGGTCAAGCCTCAGGTTCTCCTGCTCGATGAACCACTCTCGGCGCTGGATGCCAAGATCCGCATCTCGCTCCGCGAGGAAATCCGTGCGATCCAGCAGCAGCTCGGCATCACCACGGTCTTCGTCACGCACGATCAGGAAGAGGCACTGTCGATCTCCGACCGCATCGTCGTCATGAACGCCGGCCGCGCAGACCAGATCGGTACGCCTTTTGAAATCTACAATACCCCAGCGACCCGCTTCGTAGCTTCCTTCGTTGGCACACTGAACCTGATCGAAGGCAAAGTCGTCGATCCCAACAGCAACCGCATCATGATCGGCGATCAGGGCGTGACCTTGAAGCAGTCGGTCACGACCTACAAGCCGGGCGATACCGTGTCGCTCGCCCTGCGTCCGGAGGCAGGCTCGCTGGCCGAATCAGCCAAGGGCGATACGGCACTGACTGGCGAGGTTTCCTCTGCGCACTTCCTAGGGTCGGTCATCCGCACGCGCATGAACGTCGCCGGAAACACGATTTCCTTCGATATGTTCAACAGCCCAGGCATGATGCCCCCGAGCGTCGGAGAAAGGGTGACCCTGCGGTTCGCCTCGTCCGATCTCCTGGTCATTCAGGATTGAGAACATCCTCACACAAGAGGAATGTTTTGGAAAAATAATCGCAAACGCCGGGCCAAAAGCCTGGCGTTTTTCTTTGATTTCCCTGCGGAAATGCATTTATAGTTTACGCGTTCTCAGGGCGGGGTGAAATTCCCCACCGGCGGTATGGGGATTTCCCCGAGCCCGCGAGCGCCTTTCGGTTCTCCGAAAGGGTCAGCAGATCCGGTGAGAGGCCGGAGCCGACGGTATAGTCCGGATGGAAGAGAGCAAGCAGGGTCGCACCTCCTCGGCGCCGAGGGGCGCTGCAATGCTGCGTGTTCGCCCAAGGGATACTTGACACAACCCTTGAAAGGCAAAATTCATGACTATTTCTATCTCTACCCAGCCGAGCCGCATTGCGCTTATTCGGGCCCGCTGGCACGCCGATGTCGTCGACCGTTGCGTCGATTCATTCGTTGCCGAGTGGCAGACGGCGGAAGACGCATCGCCGATCGATATCTTCGACGTGCCAGGTGCACTTGAAATCCCGTTGCATGCGCAGACGCTTGCTCGCAACGGCCGCTATTCGGCGATCGTCGCCACCGCTTTTGTTGTCGACGGTGGCATCTACCGCCATGAGTTCGTTGCCAATACCGTCCTCGACGCAATGATGCGCGTTCAGCTCGACACCGGTGTTCCGATCCTTTCAGCAGTCCTCACCCCACATCACTTCCAGGAGTCGGAGGCTCATATCCAGTTCTTCAAGGAACATTTCATCATCAAGGGCCGCGAAGCGGCGAGCGCCTGCCGACATATTCTCGCAGAACGCGCAAAGCTGCTGCCATCCGTTACGGTCTGAGCCAGCATGGTGGAGGCGCGGCGGAAGCCCGCCTCCATTTCACAGGGGAGAAACGTCAGTGACCGTCTTACGCATAATCCCAAACCTTACCGCCGCCGATCCTGCTGCGGCCCAACTATTTTATCACGACCTGCTCGGGCTCGACCTTGTCATGGACCATGGCTGGATCCTCACCTTCGCCTCAGAAGCGGCAACGGTGCCCCAGATCAGCGTCGCCAGCGAAGGCGGTTCGGGAACCATCGTTCCCGATCTTTCGATCGAGGTGGATGATGTCGACACGCTCTATCGGCGCGCCACATCCATGGGTTTCGGCGTATTGTATGACCTCACCGACGAGCCTTGGGGCGTTCGCCGTTTCTACCTTCGCGACCCTTTCGGCAAGGTCGTCAACATTCTGTCCCATCGCTAAAACAGAGCGAGCGGAGCACGCGGCGCAGTCCCGTTGCAAAACGATGCAGAGCTCCCCTCAACCCAACTATCGCAGATCATCATTGAAGGTGGTGCGCCATGAATTCGTCCGGGCAACCGGATTATTTGAGATCAACTTTCGGCCTCGCAATAAGCGAGGTTCCTATTGCGCGCAGTCAATCATCCATTGCACGCCATACCGATCCGTCAGCTTGCCGTAGTAGCTGCCCCATGGCTGTACGGCGAGCGGCGTCGTCACCGTTGCGCCCTTAGCCAATAGGGCAAAAATCCTGTCGGTGCTGGCGCGGTCGTCCATGACCAGGATGTGCGCGGATCCGCGCATCGGCTCAGCGTCATGATTGTCGGATGCGAAGAATAACACGCCTGGCCCCTCGAAACGCGCATGCATCACCCTGCCCCGCATAGACTCGTCAGCAAGCGTCATTCCATTGGCACCGTGCCGAACCAACAGCGTGATCCGGCCGAGTCCGCAGGCGGTATAGAAGGCAAGCGCGTTCTCACAATGCGTTGTGAAAAACAGATAATTGGCGAGTTGCACGTCCTGCCTCCCTCTTGCTGTTGGACGATAGCGGCTTAAGCGCGCCAGTCCGGCATTGATGTTAACTCCGCTGCCTCAGCGGTGATAAGCCTTTGCTTAGGATGCTGCAGCGTTCTGAATGGCTTCAACCAGATCTGCATTGCTGTAACTCTGGCCTGCAATGCCCCAGGCTCCCTCCGGCGCATAGACGATGTTCGACCAGATGTGCTCGCGTTTGATGCGCCCTTCGGCTGCCCGCTCAACGACCTCGGTCGCCTTTTCGATGAATGCGCGCTTGGCCTCAGTCGTCGCAAGTGCGATCTCGGGCAGCTTGAGTTCGACGAAGGCCGCGGCAACGGGTTTTCCTGCGGCCAGCACATGGTTGGCAGGAAGCACATTAATCGTGCCAATGACATTGGCTGTCATGAAAGTATTTCCAGTCAAGCCGGCAACATCGAGGACAGCATCGGTCAAGCCGGCAAAAGCCTGCGCCTGTGCTTGAGACGAAAGCAGTCCTTCGGATACGGTGAGCGTAATGGGCATTGGAACATCTCCTTGTTGGACCTGTGCCGGTAATTGATATATACCGATCACTCTTTAACGATACACATCGATCACTCTCTATGCAAGCAATAAAGAGAGATCACTCTTAATGGAGACCGCAATGCGGTATAGCGCCGAACATAAGCAAGAGACCCGGACGCGGGTCATCGCGGCTGCCGGGCAGGTATTTCGAAAGGAAGGTTACGGCGGTGCGGGCATCGATGCCCTGACGAAAGCAGCCGGGGTTACCAACGGCGCTTTCTACGGACACTTTAAGTCTAAGATCGAAGCATTCCGCACGGCTGTCGTGGAGGGTTTGGAGGAACTGCGCCAGGCCGTTTTAACACTCAGGGAAAACCAGTCGAAAGGCTGGCTGCAAACCTTTGCCAGCTACTATCTCGGCTACAAGCGGACTTGCGATCTCGGCGACAGCTGCACGCTGCCGAGCCTTTCCCCCGATGTTATGCGCGCCGACGAGGAAACGCGCGATGCCTATACGGCGGTATTGAAGAAACTCATAGCGGATGTTGCGGCCGGCCTGCCGGAGGACAAGAAAGCAGACGCAAACGAGACAACGGCGGAGGATCGCGCAATCATTCTCCTCGCCACGCTCAGCGGCGGCGTGACCCTTGCGCGCGCGGTCTCCGATCCCGCTCTTTCCAGCCATATTGCCGAGGTCATAGAACGGGCCGCGCTGGTAACGGGCAATCTCGCTAGTCCGCAAGACGAGTGATCAATTGTCGGGATCTTTCAGCAAGAATTGACCGAGGCAAAGCTTCCCGCTTCACCTCGGCTAGGCCAATTTACGCCCGGATCACTTGGTCATTCGCATCGAAGCGATGCATATGGCTCCTGTCCGGCGTCGCGTAAACGATCTGGTCCGGCTCGTATTTGTGCTCGCCGAATAGACGCACGGTCAGGAGGCCGGTGGTCTCGGATTCGAGATAGATGATCGTGTCGGCGCCGAGATGCTCGACGTGAATGACCTTGGCTGCCCAAGAGCCCCGATCGGGCGACAGCGTAATATGCTCGGGGCGGATGCCGACAGTCTTGGCGCCGCTTTCGCCCAGCCGCTCGGCCGGAATGAAATTCATCTGCGGCGAGCCGATGAAGCCGGCAACGAAGATATTGGCCGGGCGATTGTAGAGTTCCATCGGCGAACCGATCTGCTCGATCGCGCCGGCATTGAGCACCACGATCTTGTCGGCAAGCGTCATCGCCTCAACCTGATCGTGGGTAACATAGATCATAGTTGCCTTGAGGCTGCGATGCAGGCGGGCGATTTCGAGGCGTGTCTGTACGCGCAGGGCCGCATCGAGGTTCGACAGCGGCTCGTCGAAAAGGAAAAGTTCCGGTTCGCGCACGATAGCGCGGCCGATGGCGACACGCTGGCGCTGACCGCCGGAAAGCTCGGCCGGTCGGCGGGCCAGATAAGGGGCAAGCGACAGCATGCCGGAAGCCTTATCGACACGGCTGTCGATCTCGGCCTTCGGGGTGCCGGCCTGCTTGAGACCAAGCCCCATATTGTCCTTCACCGTCAGATGCGGGTAGAGCGCATAGGACTGGAAGACCATCGAGATGCCCCGCTTTGCCGGCGGCGTCACGGTGACATCCTGCCCATTAATCAGCACGGCGCCCGAAGTCACGTCTTCGAGGCCGGCAATGCTGCGCAGAAGGGTCGACTTGCCGCAGCCGGAAGGACCGACGAAGATGACGAACTCACCGTCCTTCACTTCGAGGTCGATGCCCTTCAGCACATCATGGATACCGTAGGCCTTGCGGATGGATTTCAGTTGAAGCGATCCCACAGACTTTTGTCCTTATAGATAAACAGGCTTGCCGGTGCGCACGCTTTCATCGGCGGCGAGGCAGATTCGAAGAGAGTTGAGAGCGTCGTCCATGTGGCGGGTGAGGTCCAAGTCTTCACGGATGGCCTTCAACATGAAGGCCTGCTCCGCCTCGCAAAGTTCCTGGTGACCAGGTTCGCCCGTCATGTTGATGATTTCATCCGGAGATGCGAGCCGACCAGTCGCTTTGTCGATATCAGCGCGATGAACGCGGATCGTTGAGGTCTTCGTGTGAGCATCCACATCATCCGACTTCGTATTCGGATCAACGACAATCGAGACCGCCCCATTCGGCGACATCACATCCTTCACGAAGAAGGCCGTCTCCGAAATCATCGGCCCCCAGCCAGCCTCATACCAGCCGACCGAACCGTCCTCGTAGATCACCTGCAGATGGCCGTAATTATACATATCCGGCTTGATCTCCTGCGATAGCCGCAGACCCATGCCGCGCACTTCGACGGGTTTGGCATCGGTGATCTGGCACATCACGTCGACATAATGCACGCCGCAATCGACGATCGGCGAGGTCGTGCGCATCAATGACTTGTGTGTTTCCCAAGTCGGGCCGCTGGATTGCTGATTGAGGTTCATGCGGAAGACATAGGGACCGCCGAGCTTCCGCGCTTCCTCGATCAGTCTCACCCAGGATGGATGATGGCGAAGGATGTAACCGATCACCAGCTTCCGCCCGGCCTTCTTCGCAGCAGCAACGATACGCTCCGCATCCTCCATAGTTGCTGCCAGCGGCTTTTCAATAAAGACGTCGCAACCTGCCTCAAGCGCCATCACAGCGTAGTCGGCATGGCTCTCCGTATATGTGCAAATCGAACAAAGGTCCGGTTTCAGCTCGGCAAGGGCTTTGGCAAAGTCAGGCCAGATCTCGTAGATATGCAGGGCCGGATCCAATGTTGGAGCTGTCCGGTTCACCAGACCGACAATCTCGAAGCCCGGATTGCGGTGATACGCGAGTGCATGGCTGCGACCCATATTGCCGAGCCCGGCGACGAGCACACGAACTGGCTTGTTTGCCGTGTTGATATCTGCTTGTTCGGGTTTCACTTGACTGCTCCGGAGGTAATGCCGCGAATGAGTTGACGCGAAAACAAGACATAGAGGATGAGAATCGGCAGGATGGCGAGCGTTAGCGCCGCCAGCACTGCGTTCCAGTTGGTGACGAACTGGCCGATGAAGATCTGCGAGCCGAGCGTCACCGTCTTGGTCGCCTCGCTCGGCGCCAGGATCAGCGGAAACCACAGGTCGTTCCAGATCGGGATCATGGTGAAGACCGCGACCGTTGCCATCGCGGGGCGGACCAGCGGCAGAACCAGGCGGAAGAAGATGGCGTATTCACTGAGACCATCGATCCGGCCGGCGTTCTTCAGGTCACCGGATACGGTCCGCATGAACTCCGAGAGAATGAAGATCGCCAGCGGCAGACCCTGCGCGGTATAGACGAGGATCAGTGCCGTCAGCGTGTTGACGAGGCCGGCGGCGACCATGCCCTGCAGAATCGCGACCGTACCGAGGCGGATCGGGATCATGATGCCGATCGCCAGATAAAGGCCCATAATGGTATTGCCGCGGAAGCGATATTCCGACAGTGCGAAAGCCGCCATCGCCCCGAACAGCAAGGTGAAAATGATCGAGACGATCGTCACGATGAAACTGTTCTGGAAATAGGTCAGGAAATCCCCCTGCTTCAGAACGGTGTCATAACCGATCATGCTGAAGGAGGATGGCGTCGGAACCGACAAGGGCGCACGGAAGATCGATGCGCGATCCTTGAAGGAATTGATGACCGTCAGGAACACCGGGAAAATGGCGACAAGCGTATAGGCGATGAGCGCCAGATGCACGAGGCCGGTACGGACAACGGAAGTGCGTGCCTTCGACATGGATCGCCGCTCCTCAGAATTGGTAACGGCGAATGCGCCGCTGCACGATGAAAAGATAGAAGGAAACGCCGGCGAGGATGATCAGGAACATCACCGTCGCGATCGTCGCGCCCATCGAGCGGTCGCCCAGCTGCAGTTGAAAGCCGAAGAACACGCGATAGAGCAACGTGCCGAGAATATCGGTGGAGCCGTCGGGTCCCGCCAAGGCACCCTGCACGGTATAGACCAGGTCGAACGCGTTGAAGTTGCCGACGAAGGTAAGGATCGAGATGATGCCGATCGCAGGAAGCACCAGCGGCAGTTTGATCTTCCAGAACTGGCTCCAGCCGGTGATGCCATCGCATTCGGCAGCCTCGATGACCTCTTCTGGAATGTTGAGCAGGGCCGCATAGATCAGCATCATTGGAATGCCGACATATTGCCAGACGGAGATAAGGGCAACGGCAATCAGAGCCGTGCTCGGCTTGCCGAGCCAGGGCGCGAAAAGCGACTTGAGGCCGATCACGTTCAAGAGCTCAGGCGCAACGCCCCAGAGCGGCGAGAGGATCAGCTTCCAGATAAAGCCGACGACGACGAAGGACAGCAATGTCGGCAGGAAAATGGCCGTGCGATAGAAGGCGACGAAGCGCAGCTTCGGCAGAGACAGAAGTGCTGCCAGCGCGACACCGATCGGATTCTGCACACACATATGAATGACGAAGAAGATCAGATTGTTGCGCAGCGCATTCCAGAAGTCATGCACCCAGCGCTCATCGCCGAACAGCACTTTGAAATTGTTCAGACCGACGAAGACGGGTTGATTGTCGACGACGTTGTAAAGCGACAGTCGCAAGGTCTCGATCAACGGCAGGATCATGATCGCCGTATAGACGACGAAGGCCGGGAAAAGGAAAACGAGGATGTGCCAACGTTTGGGGTGCCTGATCGGCGTGACCTCAACGGCATCTGATGTCGCAGCGTCGCTCATGGCTTTCTGCCTGTTCTTGTTGGCTGACCGATGGAACGGTAGCACTAAGGTTCAAATCCACCCGTTGCCCCGGTGTGCGGCCGGATCGAAACGATGTCGGGCGTGTCGCAATGCAATGGCGACCTGATCGCCAGAACGATGGTTCATGATAAGAAAAGGGCGGGAGCCAGAAGCCCCTCGCCCCTCTAAGCGATGATCACTTGGCCGGCTTGTACCAGCTGTCGAGACCCTTCTGCAGCTTCTCGCCAGCCTGTGCCGGAGTATCCGTGCCGTTGATGACGTTTGCGGATTCGGTCCAGGTTGCGTTTTCCAGGTTCGGCGTGCCGCGCGACAGGATCTGATACGTGGAGCGAACGGTCGACTTGTGGTCGTTGCGCCAGGAAACGAATGCCTGGGCAAGCGGATCGCTCATCTTTACCGGATGCGAGTTCAAGCTGAAGAAGCCCGGCAGCGCGTTGGCGTAGATGGTGGCGAACTCGTCGGAAGCGACCCAGCTCAGGAACTTCTTGGCTTCTTCCTGATGTGCGCTCTTCGCATTGAGGCCAACGCCGATATCCGGATGGTCCGAGATGTAAGCTGCGTCGCCAGCCTTTGCGACCGGTGGCGGGAAGGCGCCCATCTTGAACTGAGCCTGCGTGTTGAACAGGCCGATTTCCCAGGAACCGGACGGATAGATCGCAGCCTTGCCGAGCGTGAAGAGATTCTGGCTGTCAGAATAGCTCTGAGCCTCGAAACCGTCGCCGAGATAGGGCTTCCACTTGACCAGTTCCTTGTAAGGATCGACCCATGCGGCGTCCGTCAGCTTTTCCTTGCCTGATATCAGAGCCTTGCGGCCATCCTCACCCTTCCAGTAGTTCGGGCCGATATTCTGGTAGCCCATGGTTGCGGCTTCCCACAGATCCTTCGTGCCCATTGCCATCGGGACGTAGGTGCCGTCAGCCTTGATTTTGTCGAGAACTGCAAAGAACTCTTCGCGCGTCGTCGGAACCTTGAGGCCAAGCTTGTCGAAGGCGTCCTTATTGTAGATGAAGCCGTGAATGACCGAGGCCATCGGCACGCAGAAGGTCGACTTGCCGTCGTCCGTGGACCATGCAGCCCTGGCAACTGCTGAGAAGTTGTCCATCCCCTTCAGGCTCGTGAGATCAACAAGATGCTTCTTGTTGAAGAGATCGAGCGACGCGTCGAACGGACGGCAGGTGATGATGTCACCGGCGGAGCCGGCATCGAGCTTGGCGTTCAGCGATGCGTTGTATTCGGTTGGGGCAGTCGGCGAGAAGACGATCTTGATGCCCGGATTCTTCGCTTCGAAAGCCGGGATGATCTTTTCCTGCCAGATCTGCAGGTCGTCGTTACGCCAGCTCTCAATGGTCAGCGTCACGTCGGCTGCATGCGCCAGGCTGACGGAGGTCAGCAGGCTCGATGCGAGAAGCAAGCCTTTCAGAACATTGGTTTTCATTTCCCTCTCCTGTTTTCCGCGCCCGTAGCAAGGCGCTGTTCTCGATCTGAAAATCCGCTGGCCGGTCCGAGGAAACGGTCAGCGCTCCATAGAGATCGCCAGTTCTGCCGACCTCCCATGCATAAGGCTTCAGGGGCGAATTGCCCGATCGGCCCGATCAACGTCTGCCTGCCGCAGGAAAGCGGAGGCACTGCGAGAACCCTGCGGGAAATTCATGACGAGCGCCGAAACGCGGATCCTCCTGATCCAGTGGCTTCGAACAACGACGAGATGCGTGCTTGATCGCCTCGCCTACCGGCCGTTGTTGTTCTGCCAGCCCTGCCGATGTCTATTCGCACTGTTCCCTTGGAGCGAATTAAGGCCAAAAAAATACCAATTGTCCAGCCGATTTTAACACTCGGCAGCAAAAAGAAAGGATAAAAAAATTTTACATATATGTTTCAAATAGATAGAAGACAGCAAAAATGGACGCTTTCCCTATTGGTAAATGGTATTTTTTTGGTATTGTATGGAAAAATGGGGAACAGGCGGTATCCGGAGGCATGATGGGACAGTTTGCAATAGGCATCGACGGCGGCGGAACGAACTGCCGTGCAGCCGTGATAGACCAAACGGGGCAAATTCTCGGCACAGGCAAGGCCGGCGCCGCAAACATTCTCTCCGACCTGGAAAACTCTCTGATCAACATCGTCGAGTCGGCGCGGCAGGCACTGACAAATGCGGGGCTCGGCCCGGAGCTTGCGCGTCAACTGCCGGCAGTCATCGGTACAGCAGGCGCCAATGTCGGCAACTATGGCAAACGGGTGGAAGGCGCCCTTCCCTTCGCGAGCTCTCGCGTGGTCACGGATGCCACGATCGCGCTTCAGGGCGCGCTCGGCGATGCCGATGGGATCATTGGCGCCTTCGGCACCGGCTCCGTCTACAATGCCCGCCGTGACGGCAAAATCTGGGGGATCGGCGGTTGGGGKTTTGTCATCGGCGATCAGGCGAGCGGCGCCCGCCTCGGTCGCGACCTGCTCGAACGAGCCGTTCTCGCCTTTGATCGGGTCACTGCAGCCTCACCGCTGACGGATACCGTCATGGCCGAATACGGAAATGATCCGGAGCGGGTCGTCGAATTTGCCCATGCATCCAAGCCAAAGGATTTTGCGCGCTATTCGCCGATCGTCTTCGAATATGCCGCAATGAACGATGTCGTCGCCATGGATATCGTCAAGACGGCAGCAAAGGCCATAACCGAAAGCCTCGACGCGCTGCTCTGGCCAGAATGCCCTTCGATCTGCCTTCTCGGCGGCCTTGCCCAAGCCTACCGCCCCTGGCTCGATGCGCGCCATAAAACGCTTCTCGCCGAACCCAGGGGTGACGTGCTACGCGGAGCAATTGATCTGGCAGCAAAACTACTGCGGGATGGGGAAGGAAACCGGGGATGACCGAGGATTTAAGTGCCATCTTCTCACCGGAACGCCTGTCAGGCGGGGGCACCGGCCCGCTCTATGTCAAGCTGCGCCGTACGCTCGAAGATGCCGTAAAGGTCGGGAGATTGAAACATGGCGACGCGCTGCCGCCCGAGCGCGATATCGCCGAGTTCGCCGCCGTCAGCCGTGTTACCGTGCGCAAGGCGATCGATGATCTCGTCGCCGAAGGTATTCTGGTGCGCCGTCACGGGTCCGGAACCTTCGTCGCAAAGCCGGTTTCCAAAGTGGAACAGCGCCTATCGCAGCTCACCTCGTTCACCGAGGATATGGCGCGGCGCGGCATGACCGCGCGTTCGGAATGGCTGCATAAGGGCATCCATACGCCATCCCCCGACGAGATGATGATCCTCGGCCTTGCCGCCGATACCAAAGTGTCACGGTTGAGCCGCCTGCGTATCGCCGACGATCAGCCGCTCGCGATCGAGCACGCCAGCGTCTCCGGCGAGTTCCTGCCGGATCCATCGGTGGTGACGACATCGCTTTATGCGGAACTGGAGAAGCAGCAGGTTCGCCCGGTGCGGGCCGTTCAGCGCATATCGGCAACCAATATGAAGGAGGCGGATGCGGGGCTGCTTGGCGTTCCGGTGGGAGCGGCAGGCCTTTCGATCGAGCGTATTTCCTATCTCGGCTCAGGTCGAGCCGTGGAATTCACCAGGTCGCTATATCGGGGAGACGCCTATGATTTCGTCGCGGAATTGACGATCGGCGCCACGTAATCTCACTCCCGCCCAGACAAGAGATTCGTATTTGCAATCAAATTGATATCGTCGCAACCTCAGTGAGATTGCGACGATTGTGGAATGCGGAATCAGCTTGTGAGAAAAACGCTCTAAGAGGTTGAAACGACTCTCAATCAGGCCGCATCATCGACCACGTCATCGCCCTTCGCCGGCACGTAGTTCAGCACCGGACCCAGCCAACGCTCTACTTCGGCAACGGGCATGTCCTTGCGGATCGAATAGTCCTCGACCTGATCGCGCTCGACCTTGGCGACGCCGAAATAGTAGGAGTCGGGATGCCCGATATAGATGCCGGACACCGAGGAACCGGGCCACATCGCATAGCTCTCCGTGAGCTTGACGCCCGTTGCCGCTTCGGCATCGAGAAGACGGAAGAGCGTTTCCTTTTCGGTATGATCGGGCTGCGCGGGATAGCCGGGCGCAGGACGAATGCCGGCATAGGCTTCCGAAACAAGCTCCTCGCCGGAAAAGTTCTCATCTGGAGCATAACCCCAGAATTCACGTCGGACGCGCTCGTGCATCCGTTCAGCGAAGGCTTCGGCAAAACGATCGGCGAGCGCCTTCACCAGGATCGACGAATAATCGTCATTGGCGCGTTCGAAGCGCTCGGCAATAGCGATTTCTTCGATCCCCGCTGTGACGACGAAACCGCCGACATAGTCGCCTACGTCGCTCGAAACCGGCGCAACGAAGTCCGAAAGAGCGACATTCGGGCGGCCGTCACGCTTCGACAGCTGCTGGCGTAGCGTGTAGAACGTCGCAAGCTCACTGGAACGGCTTCCGTCCGTGAACAGCTTGATGTCGTCGCCAACGGTACCGGCCGGCCAGAAGCCGATGACGGCGCGAGGCCGGAACCAGTTTTCCGAGATGATCTTTTCCAGCATCGCCTGAGCGTCGCCATAAAGCTGCCGCGCCGCCTCGCCCTGCTTTTCATCTTCGAGGATCGCCGGGAAGCGACCCTTCAACTCCCAGGTCTGGAAGAATGGCGTCCAGTCGATATATTTGGCGAGCTCCGCCAGATTGTAGTTCTCGAACACCTTTGTCCCGAAGAACTGCGGCTTGACGGGCTTGTAGTTCGCCCAATCGACCTTCTGGGCATTCTCGCGGGCTCTGGCAATCGGCAGGCGCACCTTCTCCGCCTCGCTGCGCGCATGGGCGGCGGCGACCTTGGCATATTCCGTCCTGATAGTGTCGACATAGCCTTGTTTGGCGTCCAGCGACAGCAGCGACGAGACAACACCGACGGCGCGGCTGGCATCAGTGACGTAAACCGCCTGCCCCTTCTCGTAGCGCGGATGGATCTTCACCGCCGTATGCACGCGGCTGGTGGTCGCACCGCCGATCAGCAACGGAATGTCAAAACCCTGCCTCTCCATCTCCGAGGCGACATGTACCATTTCATCCAGGGACGGCGTGATCAGGCCCGAGAGGCCAATAATATCGACCTTCTCGGCGACTGCCGTTTCGAGAATCTTCGTCGTCGGCACCATCACACCGAGATCGATGATCTCGTAGTTATTGCAGGCGAGCACGACGCCGACGATATTCTTGCCGATGTCATGCACGTCGCCCTTAACGGTCGCCATCAGCACCTTGCCGGCGGACTGTCGTTCGCTGACGCCGCCATTGGCGAGCTTCTCAGCTTCCATGTAGGGCAGCAACACGGCAACAGCCTGCTTCATCACGCGGGCGGACTTCACCACCTGCGGCAGGAACATCTTGCCCGCACCAAAAAGATCGCCAACGACGTTCATACCGGCCATCAGCGGGCCTTCGATGACATGCAGGGGACGCTCGGCTGCCTGACGCGCCTCCTCGGTATCGGCCTCGATATACTCGGTAATGCCGTTGACCAGCGCATGCTCCAGCCGCTTCGCGACGGGCCATTCGCGCCAGGAAAGATCCTGCGCCCTCACTTCCTTGCTGCCAGCTCCGCGGAAACGCTCGGCAATTTCAAGCAGCCTTTCCGTGCCGTCCGGCTGGCGATTGAGAACGACATCCTCGCACGCCTCGCGCAGCTCAGGGTCGATGTTGTCGTAGACCGCGAGCTGACCGGCATTGACAATGCCCATGTCCATACCCGCCTGAATGGCGTGGTACAGGAACACGGCATGCATCGCTTCGCGGACGGGTTCATTGCCACGGAAGGAAAATGACAGGTTCGACACGCCGCCGGAAATATGAACCAGCGGCATGGTCTGACGGATCGTCCGCGTCGCTTCGATGAAGTCGACGCCGTAATTGTTATGTTCCTCGATACCAGTCGCAACGGCGAAGATGTTCGGATCGAAGATGATATCTTCCGGCGGCAGGCCTGCCTTTTCCGTCAGCAGCTTATAGGCGCGTGAGCAAATCTCGACCTTGCGCTCATAGCTATCTGCCTGTCCCTGCTCATCGAACGCCATGACCACGACGGCAGCGCCATACATGCGCATCAGACGGGCCTGCTTGAGGAAGTTCTCCTCACCCTCTTTCAAGGAGATCGAATTGACGATCGGCTTGCCCTGCACGCATTTCAGACCAGCCTCGATGATCGAGAATTTCGAGCTGTCGATCATCACGGGAACGCGGGCAATGTCCGGCTCGGCGGCGACCAAATTCAAAAACTCGACCATGGCCTTCTCGGAATCGATCAGGCCCTCGTCCATATTGATGTCGATGACCTGGGCACCGTTCTCAACCTGATCGCGGGCAACGGCAAGTGCAGCCGTATAATCGGCATTGGTGATCAGCTTCCGGAATTTCGCCGAGCCTGTGACGTTGGTACGTTCGCCGACGTTGACGAAGGGAATGTCCTTGGTGAGCTCGAATGGCTCGAGGCCGGAGAGCGACATAAAGGGGCGGTGCTCGGCCGGCTTGCGCGGAGGATATTTCGAAACCGCCTTGGCGATCGCAGCGATATGCTCAGGCGTGGAGCCACAGCAGCCGCCAACGATATTCACGAGGCCTTCGCGCGCAAACTCCTCCACCTGAGCCGCCATCATTTCGGGCGTCTCGTCATACTGGCCGAACTCGTTCGGCAAGCCGGCGTTGGGATAGGCGCAGATGAACGTGTCTGAAGCCGCCGAAAGCTCCTGTAGATGCGGCAGCATAGCATTTGCGCCGAGAGCGCAATTGAGGCCGACTGTGAAAGGGCTGGCGTGACGCACGGAGTTCCAGAAGGCCGACGGAGTCTGACCCGACAGCGTGCGGCCCGAAAGATCCGTGATCGTGCCTGAAATCATGACCGGCAGGTGGATGCCCTTGGCCTCGAAGCGCTCTTCACAGGCGAAAATCGCTGCCTTGGCGTTCAAAGTATCGAAAATGGTCTCGATCAGGATGATGTCGGCGCCGCCATCGATCAGGCCGTCAATCTGCTCGCCATAGGCCAGGCGCAAATCGTCGAAGCTGACGGCGCGATAGCCGGGATTGTTCACATCAGGGGAAATGGAAGCGGTACGGTTGGTCGGACCGATGGCGCCGGCCACGAAGCGGCGCTTGCCGTCTTCCCGTTCCGCACGGATTGCGGCGCGGCGGACGATCTCGGCCCCCTCTTTGTTGAGATCATAGACCGCACCTTCCATCTGGTAGTCCGCTTGCGCGATGCTCGTGGATGAGAAGGTGTTGGTTTCCAGGATGTCGGCACCGGCCTTGGCGTAGCGATAATGAATCTCTTCGATCGCGTCAGGCTGGGTCAGAATAAGAAGGTCGTTATTGCCCTTCTGGTGACAGGCGCAGCCTATGAAGCGATGACCCCGAAACTGGTCCTCGTCGAAACCGAGACCTTGGATCTGCGTACCCATGGCGCCATCGAGCACGAGAATGCGCTCGCTCGCAGCCTTTCGCAGAGCTTTGAGTATTTCGCCGCCGTCACGCTTTGTCGTTTCGGAACCAAAAAGATCGTCAAACATTGGGTGAATTCCTCTGGCCTGATTACGACTCCGCAATCAGATCACATAAAGATATCTTTATGTCAATATATCTATGCTCTAGTCGCGCGCAACGCAAGCTCGCGGTTTCTATAGCCTACCCAATTTGCGAAAAATACGAATAAAGCGAATTCCCACCCGACCATAGACAAAACAGTGTCGCCGACACAGTTTCCTCCCATCACGCCATGACAGCACTTTCGGGCAGCGCTATAGGGCTTGTGGAAAAGAATCGAAGGAGGACGGCATGAACACACAGGTTGAACCCGCAGCGCTCGGAAACTGGAGCACGCGCGCCTATCATCGGCGCTGGCTGCTCGATCAGGCGAGCGCGCTCTTTGACTTCTTCCAGTATCGCGCCGTCAATCCCAAAGGCGGCTTCTATGACTTAGACGATGCCGGCAAGCCGCTGGATGCGACCAATCCGGTACGCGGCATTCATTCGACGGCCCGCATGGTCCATTGCTTCTCGATCGGATCGCTGCTCGGCCGCCCCGGCGCGAACGAGATTGTCGATCACGGAATGAACTATCTGTGGAAGCATCACCGCGATACGAAACATGGCGGTTACGTCTGGTCGCTGAACAATGACGGCCCGGTCGATTCCAGCAAGCAGGGCTATGGCCATGCATTCGTACTGCTCGCGGCCTCCTCCGCCAAGACGATCGGCCATCCTCTGGCCGACGGAATGCTCGCCGATGTCACCGAAATTCTGAATGCGAAGTTCTGGGAAGAAAAGCACGGCGCGATTGCCGAGGAGTTCAACCAGGATTGGTCACTGATCGATGGCGGTAGCTATCGCGGCCAGAACTCCAACATGCATTTGACCGAAGCCCTGATGGCCGCTTTCGAAGCAACGGGCGACAAGTCGTACCTCGACAAGGCTGAAAGCATCGCCGATCTCGTCATCAGGCGATCGGCTGGATCCGTTGGCTGGCGCGTGGCCGAACACTTCAACAACGATTGGGTGCTGGACAAGGATTACCGCGGCAACGAAATGTTCCGCCCATCGGGCACGACGCCAGGGCATTGGCTGGAATGGGCGCGCCTCATCCTACAGCTTTGGTCTTTGGGGGAAAAGCGTCACGACTGGATGCCGGAAGCGGCTAAAGGCTTGTTCTCTCAGTCCATGTCACTGGGTTGGGACAGCAAAAAGAACGGGTTCTTCTACACGCTCGATTGGGAAGATGTGCCTGCAAAGCGCAACAAGCTCTGGTGGCCTGCCTGCGAAGGCGCCGGCGCCGCTCACTATCTGAATGAGCACGTTCCGAGTGATTTCCACGAGGAAAGCTATCGCAAGATTTGGAGCGTGATCGGCCAGGCGTTCATAGATCGCTCCAATGGTGGTTGGCATGAGGAACTGACGGAAGATCTCGTTCCGGCTCATACGCTGTTCCCGGGCAAGGGCGACATCTACCACGCCTTGCAGGCATGTCTGATCCCCCTCTTCCCGGCAACGGGCAGCCTGACCAAAGTCATCACCGAGGCCGGCGGAAAGATCTGACATTGGTGGCGGCGCCCGCTCAAAGCCCGGCGCCGCCTCAGCCCTCTAGCCGAGGCTGAGATTGTGGAGTTCGTGGCCGAGCGTGAGAGCCAAACCCTCGACAACGAGATTGTGGTCTTCACGCTGAGGGAGACCTGAAACCGTGACAGCACCAATGCAGCCCGTGCCGTTGACGAAAATGGGGAAGCTGCCGCCGGATGCGGCGTACTCGGCGCTCGAAAGCCCGCTCTCCTCGATCGTCTTGCCCTGCTGCTGCAGCCGCAATGTGCTGGCATAGCTGCTACGAAAATAGCGCAGCACCATGTTGCACTTGCGGCGTATCCAGTTGGAATTGTCGGGTGTCGATCCGGGCAAGGCTATGTAAAAAACCGGCATGGAGTGCAGCGTGATGTCGATGGCAACGCCGAGATTACGCTCGCTGGCGAGATCATGCAGCAACTTGCCGAGTACCCAGGCGGTCGAGAGGTCAAAGGCGTCGAAACGCAGCGTCTCCTCTTGCAGCGCGATACGATTGAGGTCCTTGTCGATCGTCATAGAAAACCTTCCCTAAAAATAGATCAGCCTATCAAACGCTGAGGGAGTGATTTGTCCACCTATCTATTCGACATTTCAAAACCAAGTTGCCACTTCTGGCCCAGCAGAAGATCGTATTCCTCCGGCTCGAGCACCTCGAAGCCTCCGCCTGGATAGAACGTCAACTCGCCGATGCAAACCCAATCCGCCGACGCATAGAAATCGACCCGCACGAAATCGATGTCGGAAGCGACGGTTTCCGCAACGGAAATCATCTCGTCGAGCCGCGGCGGACGCGCGACATGGCCCGGATAGAGACCGAGGTAATCCCGATCGAAGAACGGAAGCTTTTGCCAGTCCGGTGTATAGTTGCAGGAATAGCCCCGGCCATTCTCGCGTATGTCGATTTCGATATGCGATACCTTGCCGTTGAAGGTGAAGAGCCGGTAATCCCAGGGAACACGCCCCTCGACCAGCAGCATGCTTTCGATCAGGATGCGAGGTTCGATGCGCCTGTAGGCCCACTCCCGGTTATAAGACGCGTGGTCGATCGCCAGCCATTCGGCGGAAGGGTTGTTCTTAAGCAGCCGATCCACATCGGCCTGTCCGTAAAGAAAGAGCCCTACCCCGCTTGCATGGGTCGGCTTGACGACGGCGGGCAAGGAAATCTCGAACCAGTTGACGGCCGCAAGGTCTGTGCCGACCCAGAGTGTCGGGATGATGTACTGGCTACCCACTCTTTCCGCAATCAGCGCTTTCGCATCGGCCTTATCCACGAAACGCGGAAGCAGCGGATTACGATCATAGAGCTTCCGGGCCTGGATCTTCTCGGTGAGCGTTTGAGGCGACGTCAGATTGGGAAATCTGCCGCGGATGATACGATATTTCAACGCGCAATAGGACTTGTCGGGCAGCGGCGATATAAGGCGCCATAGAAGATTGTGCGCTCGCTCACGCAACCCCTTCTGGAGATACCCCGGAATAAGAAACCCATCCCGGTCGACGGTTCTATCTGTCATGGCATCCAACTTAAATTTCAACTAGAACGCAAGTGAAAATTATCAGCGGGCCTTTAACACAAGGTTATGCGGCAACCTCCTAGATGAATTGCATGAGTACTTCTGTGTCCAATCTTCTTAAAAGTTCACTGATTAGCCTGGCGGCGACCTTGATTTCGCTGGTTGCCGGCTTTGCAACCAGTGTCATCGCCGCCCGCCTGCTTGGTCCGGCAGGATCCGGCAAAGTTGCCTACGCATTGTGGATTGCGACCTCCGCCGCGGCATTGGCCGATATGGGACTTCCACAAGCATTGCTGCGCAACACTGGCGGCCTTTCAGGCGACGGCGAAGCATGGAAAATACTGGTGCGGACGGCACTGCGCAGTTTCATGATTTCGGTCAGCATGGTGGGCGCCGCCATATTGGCCTTTGCCGCGATCATCTACATTCAACGCGATGCACAGCACGCCTGGCTCTGGATCGTCACGGGGCTTTTGTTTTTAAGCTACGCATTCCACGTATTTTCCACGGCGATCGCGCGTGGGAGAAATCGGTTCGGCCAGACTGCACGGACGACCGCTCTTGGTGGAGTGTTACAAATTCCGCTCGTCTTTGTCGGAGCATGGCTGCTTGGCCCAACCGGCGCTCTGATCGGATATATCGCGCGCTACCTGCCGCAAGCGTTGCTATTGCGGAGCTATATCGATCGCGACATGAAACCGTCCCGTGAAGCCCTGACGCAGGAAATGCGGCGTTACGGTCGCCACATATGGTTGAGCGACCTCATCGAAATTCTGGTTCTGTCGCGGATAGAATTCCTGTTTCTTGGCTTCTTTCTTTCGTCGACCAGCATCGGGTATTTTGCAGCAGGCCTCGGCCTGGCCGGCCTAATCGAACAGGTGATGCTGCAGATATCACCAGCGCTGATCGTCAGCTTTACCGAAGCGCATGCGAAAAACGATCAGCAGATGCTGAACGCTGCGTACCGTCGTGTCATTCGCATAGTCGCGCTCGTCATGCTGCCGATCAGTTTCGGCGGCGCGGCCATCATGCCCGATCTTTTGCCTCTCATATTCGGCAATGCCTTCGATCCTGCCATACCGGCTTCCGCGACCTTGCTCGCCTTCGTCTGGCTTGCCGGGATGTCCGTCATTCCCTGGGGTATCATAGGCGCATCGGGGCGCAGCGTTCTTTTGCTACGCGTGCAGATCGTAAGTGGCCTATTGATGATATTGTTGCTCACAGCTCTCGTGCCGCGGATGGGCCTGCAGGGTGCTGCCCTTGCTCGCGCTGCCATTGTAACGCTGACTTTTGTTCTGCTCGGCTGGACTGCCTGGAGACATGTCCAGGTTTCCGTCCCGGTTACGGCACTGGCAAAAACGATGCTTGCCGCCGTTCTTTGCGCAGTGGCGGCTGGGGTCGGCATCTATAGTTTCGACGGAGCAATCGCGATCGCAACTGCCATTCCAGCGGGTGTGGTGGCTTATATGCTGGCTGTCCGCGTCCTGCGCCTTATCACCCCTGAAGACGTACAGATACTGATGGATACGGCTGGCGGAAAACTGCCCGGCGCCTCACGCCCACTCGCCAACAAGCTCTTGACCTTCCTGGCGCCAGGCTAGGCCAGTCATAGCGGTTCGAAGGCTGCACTCAGCGTCTGCCGCGCAACTTCGTCCCAAGTCATGATCCCATCGCGAAAGACCGGCGAACGCTGCATCGCCAACGCTGCATCGATTTTTTCGCGCCACGCTGCTTCGCCGTCGAGGCAGTAAGCAATACCATTGGCGCGGGCAAATGGGACGAGATCTGGCAACAGGATCGGTAGACCGCAATAGCTGTACTGCGCCAGCTTGAGGCTCGATTCCGCCAGATAAACCTCATTTTCGGTGAGGCGGTAGGGAGCGATGCCGAAATCCGCATGCTGCAGATAAGGCACAATGCTCTCAAAGTCTTTCTCGCCATAGATTACGACATTTGGTGGTGCCCAACCGCTCCAGGCCGCACCAAACACATGGAAATTCACATCTGGCGCAGCCGTTGCCATTGCGGCGACGGAAGCCTGATCGAAAAGCATATTACCGATGGAAATGGCGTTGCGGGTGCCGGGCCGATATGGTGACGGCTGCTCTCGATCAAACAAGGCTGCATCAACGCCTTGGGGAATAACCCTTACGCGGCCGCCATGCGGAAGCAAGGCCCCTAGCCTTTCCGATGGAACGCAAACGGCGTCGAAACGACCAATCTCGGTCGCTTGGATATCCTGCAGCACCGGTGCCGCCCCTATGCTTCTCAGCAGGTCGCGGCAAAAATAGAGCGTACGCGCCTTCGGATTGAGCTTTTTAATCTGACCGAAGAAAGCGAGCGCCGAGCCGCTCTCAGCCAGCACCAGATCCGCATTACTTATGATGCGACGGGCAAAGCGCGGCAGGTAGCTGCCATAGAGCCGAAAGAGCACTGCGTTCGCCGCATTCAGAAAGCGGTTGCTCGAGCTGAATGCATGCAATGGCGGCAGATAGGCCCCCGCTCTCAAATTGGTATCGATCGTATGAAATCGGTTTGCTTGATCCTGCGACAAGGCTCGGAAGCGCGGGCGATCCTTAAGCAAGGTCAACCAACTATGACCTATAGTGAGAAAATGAACCTCATGCCCCTGTTCAGCCCAGTGGGATGCGATGAAATGGACCGACGCCTTGCGATAGCCACGCAGAAACGCGTGCGCTGTTAGAATGACGATTCTTCTTCGCTGCTCGGCCTCGTTTAAGGCCGGCTCTGCTTTCCTATTTGCCAAAGGCTGCCCCCAACAGCGCCCCTCAGCCGGTTTTGTCATGACCGACATTAAAACGTCGATAAAGCTGCGGCGGCGAACGATCATGTCCGGGGCGCTGATAGCCGCAGCCAAAGCCCAATTTTGCGGGATATGAACCGCAAAGCGTCTAACAGGCCGTTAAAGTTGAACGGGAAATGACACAATAAGTTGAGTAAATCTTCTGAAATCGGGCAAAATCAATTGCGGTCGCCATCAATGCATCGTGAAGCGACATACCTCTCACTTGCCTGCGAGAAGCGAACAGGTCATTGATAATGCTTTGCGAATGTCCCGCCATAGGAATATCCCAGCATGAATGCAAAATATGCGCTGCCCGCGATCCTGGCCTGCACCTGCGCCGGTGTCGTAACACCAGCTTTGGCTGAGGACGCCGCACAACTTGTGCTGCATGACGGATTCGACGGTAAGGACTTCGCCCCATCAGGCCATCTTTATTATCGGGAAAATTTCGAGCAGAAAGCTGGAACGATTGAATTTCAGTCAGACGTGAAGCGCTCGGGCACGGGAGCTTTGAAGCTCAGCGTCAAGCCATTCTGCCCGCCAGGCAAAGCAAATTGCAGCGAGAGAGCCGAAATCTGGGAACGCACAAAATACCGCGTGCCCTACGATCAGGGAGTCTGGTACGGCTTTGCCGTGAAATTTGCCGACCCCATTCCGTCAGGGGATCACCGCTATCTCATCGCGCAATGGAAGCGAGAAATTGGGCCACAGGCCGAGGGTGATTTCAGCCCCTTTCTTGCATTGCGGCTCAACAACGGCAAGCTGTTTGCCACGGTGGAAACCAACTACCTTGCTCCAGTCGCCAAGAAGGACGAGATCAAGAATGGTGGCAAAGCTTGCAGCGATGGCGAGACACCCGTCTGGTTCCGCCCAGATACCAATCAAATGCGCGCACTGGTCGCCACGGATGGCAATTGGAACACGGCAGATGGTGAAGAGTTTACGGATTGCACTAGCGCCATCAAGGTAATTAATCGCGGCAACAGCCTTCCGCCCCCCGCCTCAGGCTGGATTGATTTCGCCATTTACAGCAAACCCGGCCCGGATGGCTCAGGTCACATCGAAATATTCGCCAACAATAAATGGATTTCCACGGTCACGGGGCACATTGGACACGCGGATCATGGACTTGGTAAAAATCAATACTTTAAATTCGGCCCTTATCGTGCCGCCGATACTACGGTATGGACGCTTTATTACGACGATTTTCGCCGCTCGCCCCACTGCGCGGACGTATTGGCGGATCCCAATCTTTGCCCGATGAAATCGATTGACCACCAGTAGCCACTATTAGCAAATAGGGATCGAAAAGGCACTGCGGGTATCCCGTCGATTTTTTTTAAAAACTCGGCTGAACTTTTTCGCTTCTTGCCGGTTATCTCCCTTGGTGAAGGAGATAACCGAAATGCTTACCACCCATCGCGATTGCAAGCATCACGTCAAGAGGAATGCGATTCCATCTCTCGGCGAGATAGAGGGGCGCGTTGCTGTTCTGGAAATAGTCGCTCAATCTGCTTTGACCCACGTCTTCGATGAAGGAGAAGTGGACTTTGACGCAGCGTTTCTATCTCAAATCCGCAGGGCCATGCATCGCAAATGTAAGGAGCTGAAGCTGGACGGCGAGGATACGGCGTCAGCACTTTCTTACGCAGAGGAATTGATCGAGGCCGCAGTGAATTCGTCGCATCCAATCCACCAATGATGCCTTCCGGGCCAAGATATATTTTGTTTCTGATGGTGGCGCTGACGTTTGTGCTCGGCGTCCTTCTCTTTCTTGCGCCCCGCGCGTCGATCGACAAACTTCAGCACCCGGCTCAATCCTCTGAGCGCAAAAATCCGCAGTGATGTTTCATAACGAGACCGTGTCGCATTAAGAGACAAAGCGCCTGTATCATCTCAGGAGCATATTAACGTCGAGAAATGATCGCGATTGCAAATCCCAAAAATCAAAGCAGTGTTTGCTACACCCGCCGCCTCGGCTCCAGCCCTAACCATGAATGGTCTAGCGAATGTCTATGATGGTCAACGCGCCTCTCTATTCCGACGATATCGACGTTCTTGCAAGCGCGCTCTTTGCTTGGTGTGCCGAACGCAGCATTAGATTGCAAAGTCAAGAAGGTCTGTCCGCTGCAAACGTGGCCATCAATCTTTACAATGCTGGTTACCAGACACAGGACCGGCTTCTTGGCGCCCTACACAATCATGATTTTCATTAGGGCATAACTGATATTGCCGTTCGAAGGCGAAGAACAAGCCGCGACGAGCTTGGCCTCGTCGGTCAGTGTTTAGAATTGGCGCAATCTCGCCTTCATCCCGCCGCCGCTTTTCGCAGCACCCCGGAGATGCACTCACGCTCTACGAGAATCCCGGGCCATTCGTCCTCATAGTATGGGGAATCATAGATAAGCGTGAAAGGGCCGCGATAACCAACCGCGTTGGACAGCTCTATGCGACGAACATAGTCCGCTAAATCGAGACCGGTAGTCGAATAGCGTCCCTTCGCGTGGCAGAGCTCAGCCCGCCCCATGATCTTCGCCAGATCTTCGTACTTGCCGACGCGCTCCCAATTTCCGAAATCACCATTGAGACCAACTTTTCCGCCTAAGGCGTCGAGAACACGGTTAACTTCGCTCGGCCCAGGCAACAGGTCGAACCAGTTTTCGGCGCGGTTGGCGACACCCTTGGAGAACGATGGCTCTGCAAGGAATGAAGATCTTGACGAAGATGATAATTAATAGTTTGAAATCACTGGGAAATATCGCAATTCCTTGTCCGACAAAATGAGTGAAGTTGTCTCCAGTTCATAGCAACATGCCTCAGCTCGCGGCGTATCAATGACCCAGATACGCAATGGGATCCGGTCGAGCAAACAATCTGAAGTAGGGTTCCGCTATACTTTCGGAGCTCGCCATGGAATGCATAGCACCGCCGAACTCACCGATGTTGATCAACCGCGGCGGAGACGGCGTCTGATAACGGCGACGAAGAGCGAGTGGGAAAGCACATTGGAACGTAGCCAGGACAGCATCGCGAATCTCGACTGGGTGCGGCAGTTCATTGCTGCCAATCTTCCGATTCTGCCCGTTCCCGGCGTTCCGGAAATTCGCCTGCACAAAGCAGGCCCGCATAGCGGATTGCGGCGCCTTGCAGAGAGAGATCCGCAATTCGGCTCGCCCTACTGGGCACATCATTGGGGAGGAGGCCTGGTCCTAGCCCGGTACCTCTTTGACAGATCGGAAGTCGTCACTGGCCACCGCGTGCTCGACCTCGGCGCCGGCTCGGGAATCGTGGGCATCGCAGCCGCAAAGTGCGGCGCTCGGGAAGTGTACGCTGCCGACGTCGATCCCTATGCCATTGCAGCCATCGGGCTTAATGCAGCGCTTAATGAGGTCGCCATCAAAGCCACCCTCGCCGACCTGACGACCGGCGAGCCGCCCGCAGTCGATATCATCTGCGTCGGCGATCTTTTCTACGAAGAAGCACTTGCGAAGCGCGTCACCGGATTTCTGGATCGCTGCCTGGCGCAGGGCATAAAGGTTTTGATCGGCGACCCATGGCGCGCCCATCTCCCGGCATCGAGACTTCGGTTTTTGGCGGAATATACCGTGCCGGATTTTGGCGAAGCCGCGGCAAGCCCCCGGCGAAGCGGTGTTTTCGCCAGCAATATGTCATCGTGAAAGCTGAAGGCGATTGGGAACGTCGGCAATGGCAAAATCTGGGTTCGGACCGGTTATGCCGCCGCAGTCTAGACTCTCAACTTCGCACGCCGGCGATTGCCGCGCTCCAGCTGCTTGGCAAGTTCGGCAAGCTCCGGGCTTGCCGCATCGAACACCGGTTTGGCATCATCGGCCAGCCAATGCCTTTCGTGTTTGGCTATTCGGTCGATGAGCGAGGATAGCCCTCCGCGGCACGCTCTACGAAGTTCGATCTAGCAGCGTATCGATGGTCGATGGCAGATGATATTCCATCAGGGCACACTCACCACGCCACATCCCTGATGCTCCAAGATCATCCAGGCAGCAGAGCGATTACCCAGGGGCAAAGGCGTCATCCTATACGAACATATGAAGCCTAACGTGACCGGGGCGTAACGCCGCTGCCCTTGCTGTCGGCGGTTGCGTCGGACAATCCAAGACTATCTGCCATTCTGATGAGGTCGGCGATGGAGTCCGCTCGCATCTTGCGCATGACTTGGCCACGATGAACCTTCACGGTGATCTCGCTCAAACCGATTTCGGCGGCGATCTGCTTGTTGAGGAGGCCACGCGCCACGAGGGACATCACCTCACGCTCGCGCGGCGTCAACGACGCGAAATGTTCGTGAAGATCGACTGCGGCGGCTTCCTTGCGAAGACGGGCGCGATCCACATCTAAAGCCTGCCGGATTGCGTCGAGAAGATCCTGTTCGCGAAAGGGCTTTAGAAGAAACTCCACCGCGCCGGCCTTCATGGCTCGCACGGACATCGGCACATCGCCATGGCCGGTAAGAAAGATGATCGGCGTCAGATAACCAGCCTTTGCAAGCTCATCCTGAAAATCGAGACCGCTCGCATCCGGCATCCGGACGTCGAGGACGATGCAGGCCGGGCTGTTCGAACGCGGATGCAGAAGAAAATCCCTTGGCGAAGCGAAGCCCCGCGTTTCATAGCCGACAGAACGCAGGAGGCTATCCAACCCGTCGCGCACGGACGGATCATCATCGATCACATAGACCGCCGGTCGCTGTTCTTGCATATCCTATCCTCGTGTCTTTCCGTCCGCTGGCAAGGTGAAGCCAAATACGCTCCCATGAGGGAAGTTCGGTGCCGCATAGACGGTGCCACCATGCGCTTCGATAATCGAGCGACTGATTGCAAGCCCCATTCCCATACCGTTCGGCTTGGTCGTGTAGAAAGCCTCGAATATTCTGTCGAGCCTGGCAGGCGCTACACCGATGCCTGTGTCGCGCACGCTGACCGTAATCTTGCTCTCGGCGGCGGCGGCGCTGACGAGCAACTCTCGCCCTTCTGCGTCGACATCCGCCAGGGCCTCGATCGCATTCATCACGAAATTGAGGATCACCTGCTGAAGCTGCACGCGATCGCCAGCCACGAACGACAGATCACTCGCCAGCTCGGTGCGAAGAAGGATCTGGTTCTTCCGGATTTCGCCGCGAACGAGCTCTAACACGTCGCCAACCGCCTCGGTCAGATCAAACGTATCGCGCGAAGGGGATGAGCGGGCGACGAGCCTGCGAACGCGGCCGATGACGTCACCCGCCCGGCCTGCATCCATGACGATCCGCTCGATGGCCCGCCGCGCCTCTTCCTGGTCGGCAGGCGTGGCCGCAAGCCATCGAAGCGCGGCGTTGCTATTCGCCGTGATCGCTGTAATCGGCTGGCTGACCTCATGGGCAATGGATGTGCCGAGCTCGCCGACAATCATCAGGCGCGACATCCGTGCGAGTTCAGATTGCGCCTCCCTCGCTCTCGCGTCAAACGTCTCGATCCTGATCGCCAAATAGGTCGTCGCACCGATGGCGACAAGACTGAGGATGCCATTGATCAGGCCGGCGTGGGAAGCCCCGTGGCGTGTCAGAAAATAGCTCAATACCGTAAGGGCTGCACAGACAATGCCGACAACCGCAATCGCTCCGGTTCGTCCGAAGTTAACGGATAGCAGGATCACCGAAACATAGAGAACGGCAAACGCAATCTCCAAATCCGTGATGGTATCGCCGACAAAGATAAGGCCTGCAAGAACCGCAATGCCGAGCCAGAGCAAGGGCATATCGAAAAGATACTTCAGAAACTCGCGCCTCATGCCTTTCGTCCTTGTATCAGCGTTTCGGCACGTAGAGTGCGCGAAAGGCAAACTGCCCCAGCCGAAGTCCGAAAACAACCGCAGCCTTCAACCGCCTCATCAGCCCATAGCGCTGATTTTATTCGATGAGAGCCTCGGCCCGCCAGCGTGCAGCCGTCACCTGCGGCTCGAGACTGAGCCGCCCGACGATATGTTCAAGCGCAGCGTCTTCACGGTGGTCGGCGGTAACGATCGCCGTCACCTCCACCCGGTCGCTATCTTCGATATTGACGCTGTCCAGTTGCTGAAGATGCAGCTTGGCTGAACCGAATCCCTGAAGCATCAACGCGCGAACATGAGCTTCACCCTCATTCCTGCAAACCGCCGTTACCGTATATCGAACGATGAGTTCCGTGGTTGCTATGGATTGCCGGGCAATCACTTGGATCAAGGGACGCAGCGCCAGATTGACCAGAATGACGAAGGCTGTCGCTATCAGAGCATGCAAGGGATAGCCAGCGCCGGCCACAAGGCCGACAGCCGCCGAACACCAGAGCGTCGCAGCCGTATTGAGACCCCGAACATTAAGCCCTTCCTTGAAGATGACGCCAGCTCCAAGAAAGCCGATCCCGGAGACGACCTGCGCCGCCACCCGGGTCGGGCTGCCATCTCCTGGAAAGAGGCTCGCAAAATTGACGTATATGGCCGCTCCCAAGGCAACGAGCGTATTCGTCCGCAAGCCTGCGAGGCGCTGCCGCCATTGCCGTTCAAAACCGATAATGGCCCCAAACGCGAAGGCCGTACCCAGATTGAGAGCGATTTGATCAAGTTCGACGGTCATAATTGTCGTTCCCGGCATAATAATTGAAGAGACGCCGGCGTTGGCTGCACCGGAGAATGACGAGGCTTTCCCGATTGAGAGACGCAGCCCAGCGAAGCAGCGTGCGCGTCTGATTTACGGATAGAAAACCGCGGAAAAACAGTCGAGTAGCGCCTAGCATGAGCCAGTGCGCACCCCATACGAGCGCCCGCATGGCCACCAATCCGGCATAATCCTTCGGACGCTCCATTCGTGTCCGAAAGCGCCTCCTCCCACCCGAGTGCCGCGGTTTTCCCGCGCCAGGCTTGTTTCGGTTATTCCTGCTGCGAGCCTCCAGAAAGCGGCCAAGTTCTTCGTTGTTTCTGGGCATGACGATCCATCCCCAAGCCGGAAAGGCCGCGCGAGTGCAGGTCGCCACCGTTGGCAATCTGCCGGAATTCCCTGCGCTAGGTCCTGCCTTGGCTGCTTATCGAGTTCAAAAATATAATGGGGTCGCTCGCCGCTTCAGCCAGCAGCGACCCTGCAGCATTCGACCCGACAGCTTGTTTCAACTCGGGTTCTCCAGCGTGAACAGGTCGGCATTCTCGTCATAGGCGAAATATTCGGCGTAGCGGGCCCAGTTCGTGACCGCCTTGATGGTGGTGTCGGCGTAATCTTCCGACATGTAGTCCTCGAGTTCGTCGCGGAACCGCCGAGCCGGGGCGCGATGGGTCGGACGCTCGTCGAGCACGCGACGGATATGCGCGGCAAGCGGCACATAGGTCGCCAGATGCTGCTCGAAGAGCTTCTTGCGCTCATCGACATCGCTGTCGGAGAAACGCAGGCCGGGTGCGGTCAACTTGATGTCACCCCCTTCGAGATCGGCAAAGCGCAGAAGCTGCAGGATTTCCGCGACGGGGAACAGATCATCGATGCCGAGATGCAGATGCGTGGCCAACGGCGGCAGGTCGGCCTGACCGCGATAAGGTTCGGCGGCAAGCGTCTCGATAAGCCCGGACATCAGGTTGGTCGAGACCCGCGGCAGTGCCATGGCGATACCGGTGCCGGGGAAGAGACCGTCGCGTGTCGGCGCTCCGGTCTTCACCGTCATCCGAGCATAGATGTCTTCGACCAACATACGGAATGCCGGGTCGAGGCGGTTGCGCGGCTGCGGCAGATCCACCTTGATTTCAGCGATCACACGGCCGGGATTTGATCCGAAGATCAGGATGCGGTCGCACATCAGCACCGCTTCTTCGATGTTGTGCGTCACCATCAGAACCGACTCGATCGGCATGCGGCCTTCGCACCACAGGTCGAGAAGGTCAGTACGAAGCGTTTCCGCGGTCAAGACGTCGAGCGCGGAAAACGGCTCGTCCATCAGCAGCACTTTCGGCCGAACGACAAGCGCACGGGCAAGGCCGACACGTTGACGCATGCCGCCCGACAACTCTTTCGGATAGGCGCTTTCGAAGCCGTCGAGACCGATCAGGTCGATGGCGGCCAGTGCGCGCTTGCGGCGTTCCGACGAAGCGACACCCTGAGCCTCGAGGCCGAGTTCAACATTCTGCAGCACCGTCAGCCACGGAAACAAGGCGAAGCTCTGAAAGACGACAGCGACATCGGAATTGGGGCCAACCACCGGCCGGCCGGCGAAGGTGATCTCACCTTTGCTGGGACGGATCAGGCCGGCGATGGCGCGCAGCAGCGTGGACTTGCCCGAACCGGAGCGGCCAAGCAGACCGACGATTTCATTCGGGTAGAGCTGAAGGTCGACATTATCGAGTACGACCAGCGAACCCGAAGTTCCCTTGTCGTATGTCTGGCAGACCTGCTTGGCCAGAACCAGCGGCGTGCCATTTGCAATATCGACCTTTTTGGAGACGACAGCGTTTTCCATGTTCATTTCTCCGATCTGTGATTAATCGAGACGCAGGCGACGTTCAGCGAAGACGTAAAGCGGCCGCCAAAGCGTTCTGTTGAAAAGGGTGACGAAGATCGACATGACGACAATGCCGAGAATGACCCGCGGAAAATCGCCCGCTGCGGTCGCTTTCGCGATGTATGATCCCAGCCCAAAGGCTTCGAGCTTCGTGTCTCCCCAGCTCGCCAGCTCAGCGACGATACTCGCATTCCAGGAGCCGCCGGAAGCCGTCAGCGCTCCCGTGACGTAGTAGGGAAATATTCCCGGCAGTATCGCACGGCGCCACCAGGTCCACGAACGGAGCCTGTAGACCGCGGATGCCTCCCGCAGATCGGTGGGGAAAGCGCTTGCCCCAGCAATCACGTTGAAAAGGATGTACCACTGCGTACCCAGCACCATCAGCGGCGATAGCCAGATGCTGGGGCTAGCACCTGTGGCGACGATCGCAATCACCGCAACCGGAAAGAGCACGTTCGCCGGGAATGCTGCGAGAAACTGTGCAATCGGCTGAACCCGCTCCGCGACAGCCGGCCTGAGACCGATCCAGACACCGAGCGGGACCCAGATCAAGCTCGCGACCGCAATCAGAACCACCACGCGGACAAGGGTGACGAAGCCGCCGGCAAAGGCGATCCGGACATCGGCCCACGACAGCGTCTGGCCGAGATAGGATGCGATGTCCCAAATGCTCCAGGCGCCGATAGCGGCGATCAGGGAGAACCAGCAGAAATCGATAAGCCCGCTGACAACATTCTGTTCGCCCTGGCTCTTCGCAACCGCCCTCGGCGCAGACGGCAGCCGTAGCAGAAACAATCCGTTCCATACCGCGGCAAACGGCGCGGTCACATGCTTCAAAAGACGCGTGCGACGGATCAGCGAATAGACCCAGGAACGCGGCTTCTGCTGGCCGGCGGTCTGCTCGAAGCGGAACTTGTCTGCCCAGGCGACGATGGGGCGGAAGAGCAGTTGATCGTAGAGCAGGATCACGATTGCCATCGCGAGCACGGCCCAGCCGACGGAAACGAAATCCTGTTTGTCGATGGCAAGCGCCAGCCAGGAGCCAAGGCCGGGAAGCTGCACTGTCGTATCGCCAACCGTGATCGCCTCCGAAGCAACGACGAAGAACCAGCCGCCCGACATCGACATCATCGTATTCCAGACGAGACCAGGCGCCGCAAAGGGTGCCTCCAGTCTCCAGAAGCGCTGCCAGGCGGACAGGCGGAACCCACGGCTCACTTCATCGAGATCGCGCGGCACCGTCCGCAGCGACTGATAGAAGGAAAAGGCCATGTTCCATGCCTGGCTGGTAAAGATCGCAAAGATCGAAGCACACTCGGCGCCCATCTGGCTTCCGGGAAACAGGCCCATGAAAAAAGTAACGGTGAACGTGAGGAAGCCGAGCACCGGCACCGACTGCAGGATATCGAGAGCCGGAATGATGATTTTTTCGGCGCGCCGGCTCTTCGCGGCAAGCGTTGCAACCACGAAAGTGAAGATGAGCGAGGCAACGATCGCTGCCATCATGCGCAACGTCGTGCGCAACGCATATTCAGGCAGATAGGCGGGATCGAGCGAGGTCGGCGCAGTGGAGAGGCTCGATAGCGGCGCCCGCATCTCGCCCACCCCGTGAAGAGTGAGATAGGCTGCGGCAGCGATGAAAGCGAAGGCGGCGAGATCGTAGCCATTCGGCAGGATGCGTGCACCGGCCAACGCGGCAACGGCACTGCGCTCGCGTCGATCATTGGCAAGGAAAACCATGTATAACCCCTTGAAAACAGGATGTTACCAATAGCGCGCATCCGCATTGCGCTGCATTTGCAACGCAGCGGAAGCACTTGTTTGAAGAAATGGATTAGGCCGCTCGACGATTGCCATCCTCATCGGAGATGGCATTGCCTTCGGTCGTCCAAAAGCACTCCTGCTTCCCAGTTTGGGGATTGGTGTGCCAGACGGCAATCAGGCGCGGACGTTGAAAGGGCGCGGTCCGAGCGGGCGACGGCGAAAAAGCTGGAGCACTGAGGACAGGTGCGGCGGAAAGCTTGGTTGCGAATGTGCGTTCGCGGAAAGGAATGATGTTGTTCATGGCTCACCTCCATGGTCTGCTCGTCGGCAGATCCGTGGGCGAGCCGAACAGGACAGGCTATGCCATACCGTCGGTCGCCCGGCGTTTGCCGGAAGCGGTCCAGGTTGTTGCGATAACCATCCGGACGTGGCGCGACGCCACAGCCGGACAGCGACTAGGGTAGCTGTCCATTTGCTTCTTGATCTGTTGTTTCGTTAGCCGCTGCACCATGTTGCGCAGGCAGGGCCGTCTTGTCACACCCCTCCTGGAGCGTCAATCAAGCGATGGTGCCGTGCAACTATACCAAGGTATAGGCCTTGAAATTTCGCAGCCATCGAGCTTTGCCATTCGCGGCAAAAACCATGACTTTAAAATGACTTAGGATGCTGACGGAGCTTCGGGTTCGTCAACCCTGCTGCATCGGTTTTATCGAGAATTCCCGGCGCCCCTACGGCTCCTGCATTCTGTCCATGAAGAAGGCAGCCATCCTTCGCAACCCACAACATGCCGATCTCCGATTCAAGCTGCCAGGGTCCACGAAACCAATCCCGATTTCGATGGCGACCGATGGCTGTCCCTTATCCCCGTCAAGCAGCAGTGGCATAAGGATCCCTATCGCGAAGGTTAAAAAGGGCGGGATTCTGAGGACGGTTGTCCCAGAGAATATAAATGGTGGGCCCGGAGGGACTCGAACCCCCAACCAAGCGGTTATGAGCCGCCGGCTCTAACCATTGAGCTACAGGCCCGGCACGAGAACAGGATTCCCACGCTCGCGGCTCCGAAGCAATGGTTCCCCGGAAGCCGACTTGGCTCTAACCCAATTTCTCTTTTCGGACAAGGGACTGCCGTAATACCTTCACAATCAATCAGCAAAAGCGAAACTCAAGGGATTATCAACCAAGGAACGAACGATGCTACGGACGAAAACCAGAGATTTTGTTCTTGCCGCTCTTGTCAGCGCCACTTTCTTCATGCCCGCGGCTGCTGCCTTTGCCGAAGATGCCAATCCGCGCGAAGCGGTTATCACGGTCACCGGCGAGGGACATGCGGCCATCGCACCTGATATGGCGGTGGTAACACTTGCGGTCGTCCAGCAAGCAAAGACGGCGCAGGAAGCGCTCGATCAGAACAACAAGGCCATGGGTGCTGTCTTGGCGACGCTGAAGGATGGCGGCATCGCCGCGCGCGACCTGCAGACCTCGGGTTTCTCGGTCCAGCCGCAATATACCTATCCGAATGAAAAGGATGGTCACACCCAGCCGCCAGTGCTGACCGGCTACCAGGTGACGAACGGCCTGACCGTTCGAGTGCGTGATCTCTCCAAGCTCGGCGGAATGCTCGACCAGGCGATCAAGCTCGGCATCAACCAGGGCGGCGATATCCAGCTCACCAATGACAAGCCGAATGCCGTTCTTGAAGAGGCCCGCAAAAAGGCGGTCGCCGATGCGGCGGCAAAGGCGAAGACCCTGACGGACGCTGCCGGCGTCAAGCTCGGCCGCATCATCGCAATCCATGAAGGCGGTATTGCTGCCCCGCCGCAGCCCTATATGCGCGCCATGGCTGCCGCAGCCCCGATGGACAAGGCCGTTGCCGTCGCCACCGGCGAAAACGAATACAACGCATCGGTGAGCATCACCTACGCGATCCAGCAGTAACTAAAGCAATTCAAGAAAAAGTGCGTAGCGGTTTTCCGTCCGGAATTGCGTAAAAACAATAAGAGCGGTTCTCAGATTCCGTGAGGAAATGAACCGCTCTAAGACAGAACCGCCCTTCGCTCAGATCCATTGAGGTCGAGCAAAGGGCGGCTCCGCGGCCCCCGCCAATAAGGCGAAAAGGTCAGAAAATGAAGAACGGGCGCGCCTGGCGCCCGTTGTGTTTATCGGCGACCGAGCATCGGGCAGCCGCGAACATTGGCAAACATCATCGTGTCGGGACCGCGGCGACCGAAGCCATCGACGACGACACGACGCGGCGTTACATCCACGACACGGGCGCGGCGCAGGCCATAGCTGCGGGCGACATCCAAAGCCTCACGCGGATCGCAGCCACGGCGACGATCGAAACGCGGCGGCGGGTTGTCGTAATCCGGCGGTGGCGGCCGATGACGGCCCGGACCGACATAGATGTCCAGGTTCTGTGCGGAAGCGAAATCCGCCGTGCCGGTCAGCGCAGTAACTGCGATGGCGATGGCAACCCCCAACTTAGCCAGCAATTGTTTCATTCTGTTCTCCATAGTGCAAAAAGGCTCCTCCCTCTTGCCAGCAACATATGCCGAGCGAGTGCCCATGAGGTAAAGGCGCGATACTGAACACGCTCAGAATCGGCCATTCATCCATTACTCACGTACAATGAACGCTAAAGGTATACCAGACGTCCGATGATAGCACAGCTTGGTAAAATAAGGCCGCCTCGCTTGCCGAGGCGGCTTTGGATCTATCGAATAGATGTGGAAAACCTGGGCAATCCAGTCACCGCCATCAGCGGCGGATGAGCGGGCAACCCCGTACGTTGGCGAAAACGATCCGATCCGGACCGCGACGGCCGAAACCTTCGACAACGACACGGCGCGGCGTGATATTGTCGATGCGAGCGCGGCGTATGCCCATGTCGCGCGCCTTCTGAACGGCGAGAACCGGCGAGCACGAGCGGCCGCGATAGTGATCGTAGCGTGCCTGCTGGATGCCAGGATGAAGATCATTGGCCGATGCCGTGACACCAGTCGCAGAAACGGCGCCGAGCGCGATAAGTGCGGCAATACCTGCTTTGGCGAAAAGATTGGTCATGGGTGTTTCTCCTTCGAATCCTTGCTGCGGATTGTTGCCATCCCGATATCCGGCTCGAGGCCTTTGGGATTGAGGACACGTTATGTTGGTCAAGCTGAACCGAACGCGAATTGGCCATTCAGATTGTATTCATGGCGGTTAACGATCGGTAAGCGGCAGAGTTGCAGCAAATCAGGTGGAGAGATGCAGCACGATTTCGCGCCGATGCGGCCGGTCGCGGTGCTCGAAGAGATAGATGCCCTGCCATGTGCCGAGCGCCAGGCGACCGGCCATGACGGGAATACCGATCGAGACTTGCGTCAATGCCGCCTTGATATGTGCCGGCATGTCGTCCGGCCCCTCCGTCGTGTGCACGATCCAGCGCATCGACGGGTCGGAAGACGGCGGCACCAGCCGGCGGAAGAACGCATAGAGGTCGGTCTTCACATCGGGATCCGCATTTTCCTGAATGAGCAGCGAACAGGATGTGTGGCGTACGAAAACGGTCAAAAGCCCCTCGCCGCCACCGGCCGCAGTCCGCGTGAACTGCGCCGCCTGATCGGTGAACTCGTAAAGCCCCTGACCGCGAGTGGCCAGCGTGATGACGGTTTGCGGCATGGCTTTTCCAACAATAGCAATGGCGATCCGCATGACCTCGGGCGCAACGGCCGCATTGTCAAGGCCGCGCAGCCTGGCACCTATGCTTCGACAATAATGCGGAAGCCGCCATAGATCATGCGCTTGCCATCGAACGGCATGTTCTGCATCTCGTCCTTGAGGCGCGGATCGGCCATGACTTTTTCCAGGATCTCGTCCCGGCTCTGCCGGGATTCATAGATGATCCAGGAGAAAACCACGACCTCATCTTCCGTTGCCTGCACAGCCCGTGGGAAAGACGTCAGTTCGCCATAGGGAACGTCGTCTCCAATCGCCTCGACATAGCTGAGCGCGCCATACTCCCTCCAGACCTTCCCGGCCTTGTTCGCCAGCGTCTTGTAAGCCTCGATCTTGTCTTTCGGCACGGCGACAATAAAACCATCGACATAGGACATTTCCATCTCCTTTGCTCTATGTTCGCGTCCGAAGGACGATCGACCGCGACAATATCCGACATAGAGCACGCGCTTTCTTTGGCTACCTGGCGTTTGCCCGGGCGGGCGACGGAAGCAGCGATGCAGCCTGCCGGGAGGATACAACATGCAGATAGAATACAGGGATGACCCAAATCCCGGAAACGAGGCTCTCAACGCACTCTGGACGAATGCATGGGATGCCCGCTCCGCCCGCGATTTTTCACCGATCCTGTCGCGAAGCCTCGCCCATGTCGGCGCATTTGCAGGCACGCGGATGATAGGTTTTGTGAATGTCGCCTGGGATGGCGGCATTCACGCTTTCATCCTCGATACCTGCGTGGATCCCGAATTTCGAAGGCAGGGCGTCGCTACTGGGCTGATCGAAAGGGCGAAGATCCTGGCTCGCGACCGGGGCGCGGAATGGCTACATGTCGACTTCGAACCGCATATTACCCATTTCTATCGACAGGCCGATTTCGCCCCCACCGAAGCTGGGCTGATAAGGTTGTGCGATTGAGGTCGCCATATCGTCTTTCGGGAGCATCAGGCTAGTGCGCGGACTTGCGAGAGCAGCCAGTTGCGAAACAGCGCAGCCGATGGATTTAGCAGCGCGTTTGGCGGATAGAGCAGATTGTAGCTCACCGCCGCCGGCTGGACCTCGATAAAGCAGCGCACCAGTTTTCCCTCAGCAATATCGCCCGCGACCAGCGAACTGCGAACCAGTGCAAAGCCCTGCCCCTCCCGACACGCCTCGAGCATGTCTGCGAAGGTTTCAAACAGCCGGCCGCTCTCCACAGCTTCTGCGATATCGAAGGGCGGATCCGCTTCGCTGCGTCCGCCGGCAATCTGTTCGTACCAGCGCTGCCAATCCAATGTCGTATGCCGCATGCCCGCGTAACGCAGCAATGGCGCCGCCCTGATCGCATGACGCGGAGGAAGCTGTTTCGACAGCACTGGCGAGCTGACGACGAACTCTTCGTCCGTCAGCAACTCCTCCTGCATAAGCCCCGTCTCGGCGCGGCCAAGCCAGATCGCCAGATCAAGACCGCCAGATTGAAAATCCGGGCGTTGATAGCCGACGGCCATCTTCAATTCGGTATCCGGATAACGCTGGCAGAAATCCGGCAATCGAGATGCCAGCCACTGGCTCGAAAACTCCGGGGAAACGGACACTGCGACACTTCGAACCGACACACTTGCGCGTGCCTCGTGGAGCGCCCTCTCCAGCTCGGAGATGGTCTCTGCGATAGTTGGATGCAGGCGAGCGCCCAATGGGGTCAGTCTTGCCCCATAGCGACCTCGATCGAACAGCCGCCCTCCGATCCATCCCTCCAGCTGCGCGAGCTGATGGCTGATGGCAGTCTGCGTCTGGCCGATCCTCTCCGCTGCACGACCAAACCCACCGGTTTCCGCGATGGCACAAAATGCCTGCAGTACCGAGAGAGGAGGAAGCGGCCGTTTTCCCATGAAAATCCTGCATGATCGATTGCTGGAACCTTCATTATACACCGCTAGATTTGAGGCGCATCTGTCTACTTTGAAAAATTGCGAGGCTCACGATAGATGCAAGATGCTCATGAATTTAGCTGGGTGCGATGGGTTGCGGAGTGCTTGGCCCGATCGATCCGCTGGCGAGATCATGCAAGAATGACGCCGATAAAGACGAATGGAAAACGCAATAAGCTCCATGCGGCAAGCCCGCATTTACTGCGGGACGTCGGATTGGATAGCGGCGCTACAGATCGGCCGGAGTGACCAAGCACATCCAGCCCGCTTAAATTCTGCGAACCTCGATGGGTCTCTTCGCCTCTCGGTTTGGGTGCTTGGAGGCAGGCCTTTCACACAGCGAACATTCCGCCACCCTTAGCGGCGCCCCGAGACGCCGGCTGTCACACTCGATGCTGTCTCGCTCGAACATTTTCATCAGCCGAGAGATCGAATCGCGGCGATGAAGGACTGAGGATCCCTCGTCTGCTCTCCGACGACCAGGCAGCCGCCAGCTCCGCCGCAATCGCATCGATCAGACGCGGCACATCGCTGCTTGCCGAGCCATGCAGCGCTTCGGCCACGATCAAAACGGATCGTGTCTCCTCGCGCACAGCTGAAAGACCGCTTTGCCGGTTGGTCCAGCGTCTGGCATGAGCTTGTCCGGCCGTGTCGGCGAAGATGACCTCACGGGGTCCCGGGTGCTCTATCTCGCCGGAAAAGGTCAGATAGGACTCGCTGCCGTGGGCGTGGCGGACCTCAAGATCACCGGAGACCTTTTGAAGGTCGAAGATGGCGACAGGAATGGCGAAGGCAATGGAAACGGCATTGCAGAGATCGACGAGGGGATGCAGCCGCGGCAGCGACCCCTCCTGGCGAAAGCGACGCAGCAAAGCCTCCGAAGCGCAGCGATATTGTGTGGGCTTCATTCCCATTTTCGAAAACGCGCGCCGCCAGGCCTGAATTTCCGGCATTTCACTCTCGGAGCCTTGCTCTAGCCGCTCAGCAGCGATTGCATGATAATGGGCCACGCGATCCGTGACGGTGACATCGGCGGTGATTGCTTCGGCGAGCAATACGCCGGGAACCAGCTCCGGAAACTCGCCCCACATCTCGTTCGAATGACGGAAATACATGACTTCTCCTTCTGCAGTCTCGCTTGGCGTTGCAGAAAACCTCGTCATCGTCGCGCGGTCTTGAATGAAATTGCAGAGGTGTCGCTCGCCGATGCGATATTGGACCGCCTCGTTCACAACGCCTATCGCATCGATCTCACCGGTGAAAGCATGCGAAAACAGCGCTCGCCAATTGCGCCTGAAACACCGCACGCTTGACCTGAAACGAAACCCGATCCAAACATCAAAAAGACCCAGGATCAGTCCGAGAAATGGCCGCCTTCAAATCGGAATGCTGGCCGGAATGAAATCGGAATGACTGGCCGGCTTCAAATCGGAATCGGTGGCCGGCTTCATCGGAATACGCAGGTGTCAGCAAGCGGCCGCATAGGCGCCCGGCGAGAGGCCGAAATTGCGCACGAAAAGCCGTGTCATGTGGCTTTGATCGGCAAAGCCGCTGGCAAAGGCCGCTTCCGCCAGTGGCGTGCCGACCGCGATCAACCGCCGCGCTTCCTGGATGCGGCGTTGCAGCAGATAGGCATGCGGTGTAAGCCCCGTCGCCTTGCTGAATGCGCGCAGGAACTGGAAATGGCTTAGCCCACACACGCCGGCGAGTTCAGCAAGAGTGAAAGGCGCTGCTGGATCATCGTCAATCAATTCGCGAGCGCGACCGATGGCTACGGGAACGGTGATATCGCGCGAACTCTGCGCTCCCTCGCTCATCACGGCGGCAGCGAAGGATAGCAGCAGACCATCCCGCAACAATGTATCCTGCGGCGCGGATTTGCCGACCAGAAGCGAAAACAGAGCCCTGAACTTTGCAACCAGTTCGCCATTGCGAATGACGGGTGACGGAAATTCGACCTCGCCCATCCTCCCCTCGCCAATGTCCTTTAAGAGATCGGCAATGACAAGCGGATCGAAATAGAGCATCGACCAGGCCCGGCTTTCGCCGATGGGCATGCCGTCATGCACCTCGTTTGGATTGACGCTGATGATATCGCCGGCCTCGGCCTGCACCATCCCGCGCCCGCTGAGCGAAGCCTGGGCGCCAGCCTCGATGAGGCCTATGCCGAATTGATCATGCGTGTGTTTGGGAAAGCTGTGGCCCGTTTCCGCCTTAACAGCTTCGATGCCGGCCAGCTGAGTGCGGAGTATCCTGAATTGGCCGGACCTCATCCGTATCGCTTCCCTAACGAGATTGCATCCCCACTCGGGGATGCCAGTAAAGCTTAGCGCGGCGCCGTTATGGCTGGCAATCTCGATCATCCACGACGAGATCCATTACCTTTCCGGCGTTGCGGGCTCATCCTCCTGCGTTGTCGCCAAGGCCGCCTGCGTGTTGCCGGCGACCGCCGCCGGCAGCGGCGTGCCGCGCTTGCGCTCCCGCGCCAGCGTCAGCAGACCGGAAAAGATGATGAGGACGATGCCGAAAGCCATGGGCATATCGATGCTATCGTTAAACAGCAGATAGCCGAAGACGATCGCCCAGAGCATTTGGCTGTACTGCGGCGGCGCAACCAGATTGGCCGGCGCCATATGCGCCGCATTCATCAGCAGCACGTTGCCAAGCGCGCCCAGCAGGCCGTAGCTCGCGAGAAAGATCCATTGCGTCGCGGTCGGCGCCGTGACTTCCGAAAGCATAAGGAAGCCGCTGACAACCAGCGTGCCAAACAGGCCGGCGCCATAAAGCGAGATGCGTTTTTCCTTCGACCCCAGCGCGCGGTTGATGACGATCGAAATCGCGGCGGCAAGGCCACCTATAGCGGCACAGAAATGACCGATCGAAAGCTCGCGAAAGCCAGGACGCAAGACGATCAGCACGCCGACGAAACCGAGAATGACCGCCGTCCAGCGCTGCCAGCGCACATCCTCCTTGAGGAAGATCACCGAGAGGATCGTCACGAAGGACGGCAGCAGGAACAGCAGCGCAAAGGCTTCCGCCATCGGCAACTTCGTGAAGGCAATGACAGAGCAGATCGCGCCAGTCGCACCGCAGATGAAACGCAGCAGCCATAAAGGGCGGTTCGACGTCTTCACCACATCCAGCCAGCCGTCCTCACGCCTCTTCAGGAACGGCACAGCGGCAAAGCCGAACAGCGCGCCGATGAAGGCGACCTGATAGGAGGGAACAACGCCATGCAAGATCTTGATCGATGCATCGCTAAAAGCAAAGACGGCATAGGCGGAAAATGCCACAAGGACGCCACGCAAGGCAGAGCGGCCCGCGGCCGCGGAATTGGAATCGGCTGTAATCGAGGACATCGGAATCGTAGAAAGTGCGATGGGAGGACACTGAATCAGTGAGATGCAGGTAATTGTATGATGAAATGAGCTGAATTTCGATCGGGTTGGGAATAAACTATTGTTTCAACCACGTCAGATGCTGCGTGATGGATCAGTTCGTTGGAAGATTGAGGTTTTTCCACTGATCTTGCGGTATGGAGGCACCCAAGCGATAGGCAAAGGATACCACTTTCATCGCACTGCTATCGACGTTACATTTCACCCCAACATAGTGATAGCCATCGGACGTTCGATATACCGCCTTGTCCGTCTCTATACTCCGGCTGGCGCTTCGGCTCTCGGAAGAATGCGGCAAACCAAAACGCAGTATATGTAACCCAGCAGCGTTAAGTTGAGCGGCACCCTCGAAGTTGCAAAGCTGACTTATACGCATTTGTGCGGAAAGTTGCTTCCATTGCGCTAAAAATCCCTTTGGAAGTCGAGAAAGCTCATCCGCTGAGTACAATCGCTTGGCTTGAACAAACGGCCCGCCAGAAGCGGCGAAACCTGCTTTTGGAGACGTTGCAGCTCTCGCCTTTTGCTCTCCCTCGGTGGGCTTGGACGGAGTAGCCTGCCCGCGTTGCTCTGGCGTTGGCTCGACCACGAGCCCTGCGCCACCCTCCGCGACCGAGTTGCCGGGCGAATTTTCCGCCTCCCCCGTTTTCGGTTGTCCAGACGTCATGACGCCTGGAACAGTAACGTTTGCGGCATCCTTACTGGACTGAAGCTCATCAGATGGATTAACTTTAGTGTCTGACGATGAACCTGTGGCAAGCACTTGCGGTGTAGATATGGGTGGCGACTGGCTTGGCTGGTCGGAGTTCAAAGAGCCCATATCCAATTCTTCGGGCTCGCCTTGTTTCGAAGGCCGAAAATTTTGCAATTGAGAGTTGGAATCGGCTGTAGTCGGCTGCGAATCCTCAGGTTCCAAACTGGTAGGATTTTGGGTCGCTTGCTCGACAACCTGTGACTCCTTGTCGCCAGCAGTGGCGGATGTCTGAGATTCTTTCAGCGATTGGCTATCATTTATTTTAGGCGATAGCGTCGCGTTCTCCACCATAGCGTTTGATGGTGACGAAGCCTCTTTGCCCGACTTTTCATCCTTGGGATTAGCGGAAATCGCTGCGGAGGTAGTGGCTGTCTGCTTGGTATCCGAACTCGATGGCTTCGGTTCGACGGGTTTCTCCGTTGCGCCAGGCGGAGTCTCAGTCGCAGAGGGCTGCTGCTCTGCCTTCTCGACGGGTTTGTCAGCGGCGGGATCATCAGGTTTGGGCTCAGACTTCGCCTGCTCTACTTGCTTATCAGCCTTGGCCTCGTCAGGTTTGGATGCAGGCTTCTCCGCCAGCTCCTTGCCCTGAGGGTCGGATTGCTTTGGCGGCTGTTCGTCCGACTTCTTTCCCTGAGGCTGCTGTGGCTCCTGTTGAGCTTCAGCGGTCTGTTGTGCCGGCTTTTCGTCAGGTCTCAGCGTCGGCTTCGGAGGCCGGTCGGGCTTCTCGTTCGCCTTCGTCGCAAGCTCCTGTTTTTCCTCCGGCTGCGGCACCAGCTCGACATTGACGCTCTGCTCGGGCTTCGCCTCCGGCGGCGCCGGTAGCAGCGGTAACAAGAAAATTGCGACAAACAGGACGTGCAGAAGGATCGACAGGACAAAGCCCGACCTCATCTCCCCATCCCGTTTTTCCGCAACCTTTTCCATCGTTCAGCAGACGGCTCGCGAAAAGAAAGCAATCAAGAAGGCATAGCGCATCGATTCATTCGATCCTTAGCGGCAAACAGATCAGCGGACTTCAAAGCCACCGACATATGGTATCCGACGGCATGCCGGGAAAGGGGCAGCTGTCAAAATCGAACTTGTCAGGCTGCCGTACGATCCGCAATGGCGCAAAAACAAACCTGCGTGATCGCATGGCGCGAAAACGAGTGCATCCACGGTTAGAAGAACTCGTCCAGCAGTTGATAGTAACCCATCTTCTCCGCCTGCGGCTCAAAATCGCCATAGGCCTTTAGAAACTCGGCAAGCAGATCGCTGCCGAAATTGCGTTCGATACTGCTGCAGGCGAGCGCAATATCCTGATGACGATCGGCAATTCCGAGGCGACCACAATCGATATAACCGCTGAAGCCCGCGCCATCGGCGATGAAATTCGGAAGGCAGGCATCGCCATGGGTGACGACGAGATCTTCCGTCACCGGCCTTTTCTCCTCGAGTTCGCCGAAAAGATCCTGCCCCGACCGTCCCAACCAGGTCTCATCGAAATCATCCTCATCGACGCAGCCGGCAAGCAGGCGCGCCCTTGCCTCGCCAATTCTGTTCGCCAATCGATGATCGAAAGGGCAGGCAGCGATGTCGATCGCGTGCAAACGTCGCAACGCATGCGCCAGAAGACGGACACGTTCGGCCGGCGATATCAGCTCCGCACTGACGAGATCGCTGCCGGGAAGCGCGCTCATCAAAAGCCATTCGCGCTCGTCGTCCTTCGCATGGGCAATGATTTCCGGACAGGCAAAACCCTGAGAAGTCAACCATCGCAGCCTCGCAACCTCGCCGGCCAGCTCGCCCAAGGGGTCCACAAGCTCGGTCTTGAGATAGACCGGCGCGCGTCCATCGGTCTCAAGCCGGAAGACGTACGCCGAGGAACGCCCGAGCGCATCCTGCCGCCATTCATAACCGGCCACCATATCGCGCAGCCGGTCGGGGATGACGATTTCCATGAATTGCGGCTTGCTTGCCATGATCCGAACCCTGCTGTCGATATCTGTCAACGAAAAGCCCGGCTCGCTTTCGCGAACCGGGCCTTGTTTCTTATACGGCCGATAGCGGCTTGCGCCAAGCCTCAGCTGTCGAGGAAGCTCCTGAGCTTGCGGCTGCGGCTCGGATGCTTGAGCTTGCGCAGCGCCTTGGCCTCGATCTGACGGATACGTTCGCGCGTAACCGAGAACTGCTGGCCCACTTCTTCGAGCGTGTGGTCGGTGTTCATGCCGATGCCGAAGCGCATGCGCAGCACGCGCTCTTCGCGCGGCGTCAGCGACGCCAGAACGCGCGTCGTTGTTTCGCGCAGGTTCGCCTGGATGGCGGCGTCGATCGGCAGAAGCGCGTTCTTGTCCTCGATGAAATCGCCGAGGTGCGAATCCTCTTCGTCACCGACAGGCGTTTCGAGCGAGATCGGCTCCTTGGCGATCTTCAGCACCTTGCGCACTTTTTCGAGCGGCATCGCAAGCTTTTCAGCCAGTTCTTCCGGCGTCGGCTCGCGGCCGATTTCGTGCAGCATCTGGCGCGAGGTACGAACTATCTTGTTGATCGTTTCGATCATATGCACCGGAATACGGATCGTGCGTGCCTGGTCGGCGATCGAACGGGTAATCGCCTGACGAATCCACCAGGTGGCGTAGGTCGAGAACTTGTAGCCACGGCGATACTCGAACTTATCGACCGCCTTCATCAGGCCGATATTGCCTTCCTGAATGAGGTCGAGGAACTGCAGGCCGCGGTTGGTGTACTTCTTGGCGATGGAGATGACGAGGCGCAGGTTGGCTTCGACCATTTCCTTCTTGGCAATACGCGCTTCGCGCTCGCCCTTCTGAACCATGTGAACGATGCGGCGGAATTCCGAGATGGAAATGCCGGTTTCCGTCGCAAGGTTCTGGATTTCCTGGCGGATGTCGCGGATCGTCGTGTTTTCGCTCTTGGCGAATTCCTTCCAGCCACGAGCGGCCAGATTGCCGATCGACTTCATCCAGTTCGGATCGAGTTCGGCACCTTGATACTGCTCAAGGAAGCTGTCGCGCTTGACACCATAGGATTCGGCAAGGCGCAACAGGCGGCCCTCGTTCTGCACGAGACGCTTGTTGATGTCGTAGAGCTGCTCGACGAGAGCGTCGATGCGGTTCTGGTTCAGCGACAGAGACTTGACCGACTTGACCAGCTCATCCTTCAGCTCCTTGTAGCGGCGCTCCTGCGCCGACGACAGCGTGCCGGAAGCCGACAGACGCTGCTCGACCTGCTGGTCCTGCAGCTTGCGCAGCTTCTTGTAGGTTTCGGCGATGGTGTCGAGCGTCGTCATCACCTGCGGGCGAAGCTCGGCTTCCATGGCTGCGAGAGAGAGGCTGGATTCGTCTTCGTCCTCTTCCTCTTCCTCGATCGGCAGGCCCTCGCCGCCGACATTGGTGATGTCGTCGTCGGAGCCGCCGCCGCGGCCGCGACGAGCCTTTTCCTTTTCCTCGGCAGCCTTGCGGTCGGCCTCGATCTTCTCGGGACTCTGGAACTGCGGGGCAGCCTTGGCTTCAGGGCCGGAATAGGTGGTTTCGAGGTCGATGATCTCGCGCAGCAGTGTGGTGCCTTCGTTGAGTTCGTCGCGCCAGATAATCAGCGCCTGGAACGTCAACGGGCTCTCACAGAGGCCACCGATCATGGTCTCGCGACCAGCCTCGATGCGCTTGGCAATCGCGATTTCGCCTTCGCGCGACAGAAGCTCGACGGAGCCCATTTCGCGCAGATACATGCGCACCGGGTCGTCCGTACGGTCGGTCGGCTCTTTCTTCTTGGCGGTCGCCAGAGCGGAACCTGTCGAAGGAGCGAGTTCGCCGCCTTCGCTCTCATCGTCGCCGCCGGCATCGTCGTCGTCGTTCGAGGCAGCACCGGCCTCTTCGACATCCTCGTCCTCGATGACGTTGATGCCCATGTCAGAAAGCATGGCCATCGTGTCTTCGATCTGCTCAGACGTCACTTCTTCGGATGGAAGAACGGCATTGAGCTCGTCCATCGTCACATAGCCGCGCTTCTTCGCGGCCTTGATCATCTTCTTGACCGCGTCATCGGAAAGATCGAGAAGCGGGCCGTCGGAGGTGCCGTCGCGTTCGACTTCAGCTTCTTCGTTCTCTTTGACCTTTGTTGCCATCTCTATATCGTCGCTTTCCCTGACGCTGCAAACTTACATGCGGTAGAACATTTCAATCGAGCCGGCGCGCCCTGCGCCAGCCACGACTCACCGACAAACACCTACGGAATGATCTTTAATGCCCGATTAACCACGATCGCCGCTACCGGAGTGCAAAGCTGGATTGCGTCTAGGTTTCCGGCCATGGTATCAGGTGATCCGCTCGATCCAGTCTTACCGTTCTTTCCGAAGTCAAACGGTGATTCCCAGAATTTTAGTCCTCGTCAAGCTTTTCCAGCAAAAAAGCCCGTTAAATACGCGAAAAAGCCTTATCCACAGGCTCAACACGTCATAATCAATTGTTTCCCGTATTTAGGAAGTCCCCACGCGATGACAAGAGGATACTAAAGAAACCTGCGCGTTTACGGCATCGGCATGCATGACCGATGCCGTAAAGCGACAGTTCCGATCAATTCCAGTCCATGACGACCTTGCCGGAATTGCCGGAGCGCATGGCTTCGAAACCATCGCGGAACTCATCGATGCCGATACGGTGCGTGATGACCGGAGAGACGTCGAGGCCGCCCTGCACGAAGGCGATCATCTTGTACCAGGTCTCGAACATCTCGCGGCCATAGATGCCCTTCAGGTTCAGCATCTTGAAGATGACCTTGTTCCAGTCGATCTCGAAGCCGGCCGGCGCGATGCCGAGAATGGCAATCTTGCCGCCGTTGTTCATCTTGTCGATCATGTCGCGGAACGCCGGTGCGGCGCCCGACATTTCCAGGCCAACGTCGAAGCCCTCGGTCATGCCGATGGACTTCATCACATCGGCGAGGTTCTCCTTGGAGGCGTCGACGACGTGATCGATGCCGACCTTGCGGGCAAGCGCCAACCGCGTCGGATTGATGTCGGTGATCACGACCTTGCGCGCGCCGGAGCGCTTGGCAACCATCGCCCCCATGATTCCGATCGGCCCTGCACCGGTGACAAGCACATCCTCACCGACCAAGTCAAAGGAAAGCGCCGTGTGCACCGCATTGCCGAACGGATCGAAGATCGCGGCGATCTCATCAGGGATGTCATCGGGAATCGGCACGACGTTGGATTCGGGAATGCAGACGAACTCGCCGAAGGAGCCGGGACGATTGACGCCGACGCCGAGCGTGTTGCGGCAAAGATGCCCCCTGCCCGCCCGGCAATTGCGACATTTGCCGCAGACGATATGCCCTTCGCCGGAAACGCGCTCGCCGACGTGATACTTCGTCACGGCCGAGCCGATCTCGGCGATCTCGCCGCAGAATTCGTGACCGACGACCATCGGCACCGGAATGGTCTTCTGCGCCCATTGATCCCAGTTCCAAATGTGGACATCCGTCCCGCAAATCGCCGACTTCTTGACCCGGATCAGGACATCGTTCGGCCCGACCTCGGGAACCGGAACGTGCTCCATCCACAGCCCGACCTCAGGCTTGGCTTTGACCAAAGCTTTCATCATGTTCGACATGATCGGTTCTCTCCAACCAATTCAAATGATTCCAAGTTCTTTTCCGGCTTCCGCGAAGGCCGCAATCGCCTTTTCGACATCGGCCTTCGAATGGGCGGCCGACATCTGCGTGCGGATGCGCGCCTGGCCCTTGGGCACGACGGGGAAGGAAAAGCCGATGACGTAGACGCCCTTCTTCAGCATCAGCGCCGCCATATCCTGCGCCAGCTTGGCATCGCCGAGCATGATCGGGATGATCGGATGATCGGCGCCGGCAAGCGTGAAACCGAGCTTGGTCATTTCGCTGCGGAAGAGCTCGGCATTGCTCTTGAGCCGTGCCCGCAAAGCGTCGCCGTTGTCGATCAGATCGAAAACCTTCAGCGATGCAGCCGCGATGACCGGCGCCAGCGTATTGGAGAAGAGATAGGGACGCGAACGCTGCCGCAGCCAATCGACGATCTCGCCTTTGGCAGATGTATAACCGCCCGAAGCGCCGCCGAGCGCCTTGCCGAGCGTGCCGGTGATGATATCGATCCGGCCCTCGACGCCGCAATGCTCCGGCGAGCCGCGGCCGTGGGCACCAACAAAGCCGACGGCATGGCTATCGTCCACCATGACCATCGCGCCGTATTTCTCTGCCAGATCGCAGACGCCGCCGAGATTGGCGATGATGCCGTCCATGGAGAATACGCCGTCGGTCGCGATCAGCTTGAAGCGGCTGCCTTCGGCCTTCTTCAGCTCTTCTTCCAGCGCCGCCATATCGTTGTTGGCGTAACGGAAACGCTTGGCTTTCGACAGCCGCACGCCGTCGATGATCGAGGCATGGTTGAGCGCATCCGAGATGATGGCGTCTTCCTCGGAAAGCAGCGTCTCGAACAACCCGCCATTGGCATCGAAGCAGGAGGAATAGAGGATCGTATCTTCCATGCCGAGGAAGGCGGAAATCCGCGCCTCGAGCTGCTTGTGCTCTTCCTGCGTACCGCAGATAAAGCGAACGGACGCCATGCCGTAGCCGTAGCGATCGAGCGCCTTTTTCCCGGCCTCGGCGAGTTCCTCATTGTCGGCCAGGCCGAGATAGTTGTTGGCGCAGAAATTGAGCACGCGCGCGCCGTCGGCGACGGCGATTTCTCCGGCTTGCTTGGATGTGATCACGCGCTCGGACTTGTAAAGACCGGCTTCCTTCAAGCCGGCAAGCTCGCTGCGCAGATGGGATAGAAATTCTGAGGTCATTGTCGCATTCCGATGCTGGTCACAGTGCCTAATTGATGAAGAAATAACACAGGATTCGGCCTCTTGCTGCATCCAGCAGCGGCAAAAATGCGCAACGGCGTGACGTCGGCGCGATAGGAGGCAGGTTCGATATTATCTGTCAAACCAACCTCGATCCACGCAAGTTCCTGTCCGGCCTTCTTCAGTTGCCATTGCAGAAATTACTTGACTGAGTCCATTATCTTGCGGCAGCTTGTCTTGACCGCAGGATAAAGGGAGAGCCATGAGCATATTTCACAGATTCTCCCTCACAGGGCGTATCGCGCTGGTCACCGGCGGCGGCCGCGGCCTGGGATTCGAGATGGCCCAGGCACTTGCCGATGCCGGCGCTCACGTCATCATCAACGGGCGGACCGAAGCGACGTTGAATGCGGCGGTCGAAACCATCCGAGCGAGAGGCGGTTCCGCCGAAGCTGCCGCCTTCGACATTGCCGATCGTGAGGCGCAGCGTGCGGCGATGGCCGATATCGAAAGCAATCACGGCCGGCTCAACATATTGATCAACAATGTCGGGGCCCGCGACAGACGCCAGTTGGCAGATTTCGACGACGAGGCGATCCTCACTTTGCTCAATACGGATCTCGCTGCATCGATCATGCTCTCCCGCGATGCCGCCAGCCTTATGAAACGACACAATCACGGGCGCCTGATCTCGGTCACATCCATCAGCGGCCAAGTCGTCATGCCCGGCGACTGCGTCTATCCCGCAGCCAAGCAGGGGCTGACAGGCTTGATGCGCGGCATGGCCGTGGAATTTGGGCCTTACGGCATCACCAGCAATGCCATCGCTCCAGGCTGGTTTGCAACGGAAACAAATGCGGCGATGGCCGCCAATGAAGAGCTGATCCCCTTCGTGCGCCAGCGCATCCCGGTCCAACGCTGGGGGCGGCCGGACGAGATTGCCGGTGCCGCACTCTTCCTTGCCAGCGACGCCGCATCATTCGTCAACGGCCATGTTCTGACTGTCGACGGCGGCATGACCGTGCGCATGTAAGGCCGATATCGCAGCGCCTTCATATTCGCCCGCGAGATATCACCGACCGGTAAAATCCGAAATCACGGCGAGGAACGCCTCCCCATAGCGCTCCAGCTTCGCCTGCCCGACACCCGAGATCCCAAGGAGAGCCTTGTGGTTCTTCGGCCGCTCGGTCGCGAAGGCAATCAGGGTCGTGTCCGGGAAAACGACATAGGGCGGCACTCCAAGCTCCTTGGCGATCCTGGTGCGCTCGGCACGCAGCGCATCGAACAAGGCTTGAGCCTCGCCGGCAAGACCGTGTGCCTGCTTCTCCGGGCGTCCCGCCTTTTTGCCGCGCCGCCCACTCTCCGGCCGATCCTTGCGAAAGAGAACCTGCCGCTCGCGCTTGAAGACCGCCCTTGCCTCTTCCTCGAGTTTCATCGCGCCGAAGGCCGTATGATCCACGCTGATGAGGCCGCTCGCCAGCAATTGCCGGAAGATCGACTGCCAGGTGCGGGTGGGGATATCCTTTCCAGCACCGAAAACGGGCATATCGACATGGCCGAAACGCTCCGTCTTCTCGTTGACCGTGCCGATCAGCACGTCGATGACATGACCGGTGCCGAAACGCTCGCCTGTGCGATAGACTGCCGCCAGCGCCTTGATCGCCGCTTCCGTGCCGTCCCAGGTTTCCACAGGCTTCAGGCAGGTATCGCAATTGCCGCAACCGCCGCCATGCGCCTCGCCGAAATGGGCAAGGATGGCCTGCCGCCGGCAGCCGGCCGTTTCGCAGATGGCAAGCAGCGCATTGAGCTTTCCCCGCTCCACCCGCTTGATCTCATCGGCCGCATTGCCCTCATCGATCATGCGCCGCCGCTGGATGACGTCGGCCATGCCGTAGGCCATCCACACTTCGGACGGTAGCCCGTCGCGCCCGGCGCGACCCGTCTCCTGATAATAGGCTTCGACCGAGCCCGGCAGATCGAGATGGGCGACGTAACGCACATTCGGCTTGTCGATGCCCATGCCGAAGGCGACGGTCGCCACGAGACACAGGTCCTCCTCTTTCAGAAAAGCATCCTGATTGGCGTCGCGGAGCGATCGATCCATGCCGGCATGGTAGGGTAGCGCACGGACGCCCTGCCCGTTCAGCCATTCCGCCGTGTCCTCGACCTTGGCACGCGAAAGGCAATAAACAATGCCGCTGTCGCCGCGATGGCCATCGAGAAAGCGCAACAGTTGCTGGCGCGGCTGATCGCGTTCGACAATCTCATAGGCGATATTCGGCCGGTCGAAGCTGGTGGTGAAGACCTTGGCACCGTCAAGAGCCAGCCGCTCGATAATATCGTCGCGAGTATGAGGATCGGCCGTCGCTGTCAGCGCGATGCGCGGCACGCCGGGAAAAAGTTCGGCAAGCTTGCCGAGATCGCGATATTCCGGCCTGAAATCATGCCCCCATTGCGAGACGCAATGCGCCTCGTCAATTGCAAAGAGCGCAATCTTCGCCCTGACAATCATCTGCTGGAAGCCATCGGTCAGAATGCGCTCGGGCGTAACATAGAGCATATCGAGCGTGCCGTTGGAGACGGCACGATAGACATCGCTCGCCTCCTCGCGCGACAGGGACGAGTTCAAGGCGGCCGCTCGGATGCCGAGCTGCTTCATCGCCTCCACCTGATCCCGCATCAGGGCGATCAGCGGGGAGACGACAATGCCGACACCGGCACGGCAAAGCGCCGGGATCTGGAAACACAGAGACTTGCCAGCCCCGGTCGGAAACAGCACGACGGCATCGCCGCCGGAGACGACGTGCTCGACCACCTGCTGCTGCTTGCCGCGAAAGGCGGAGTAGCCATAGACCGATTTCAGCACATCGAGCGGCGCAGCCCTGCCAGAGCGCGCGCCGAACAAGGCGTCATCGGTGGAAAATCGCGATTCCAGTCTATCCGGCTGTGACATTCATTCCCTACTTTCCCGCAGCGCTTTTGACACGGCCCGAGAGAACGCCGAAGCCATCGATGATCGCCTCCTGGTTTTCCAGCCGCACCGCTTCGAGCTGCACTTCCTGCAAGGCACGCATCAATTGCTCGATGAGCTCGCCGTCGCCATCTTCCGTCGCCTCGGCAATCGCACCCTGCAATTCGATCTTGTGCCACCGAAGGGCCTTGGAGCGTTTGTGAAGCGCAAGCGCCTGACGGTAGCCTTCGCGAGCATCCTCCATCGCGGCTTGCTCGGTTGCCGTCCATAGCCGGGCATTGCGAACCTGCTGCTCGAGGTTTTTCAGCAGCGAGCCAAAGTCCTGCTCTTCCAGCTGTTCGACCAGCCGCTCACGGGTGAGCTGAGGCCCGACCATGGCTGCGGCGATCCCGAGCACGGCCGACCAGAGGCGCTGCAATTCGCGGCTTTCGTAATCGATCGCAGCGATCTCGTCATACTCGTCCTGCAACAGCAGCGGATGATTGACGATGGTCAGCGCCAGGACGCTTTCGCGCAGGCTTGGAATATCCTGATGTCCCTTGATCATGGCCGAGCGTGTCAGGCGATCGGATGCCGTCGTGCTGACTGCCGCCCGGTCGCGACCTTGCCCGCCACGGCCGCCGAAGGAACGGGCATTGCCCTCCCGAGAAAAGCCGCGCGCCTGCTGATTGCCGCCGCGCTGGAACTGCGGCTGGAAGAGCCCGTTCAGCCGCTCGCGCATGCTCTGTTGATAGTGGCGCCGAACATCCTCGTCGACGATGACGGATACGATGCGCCTCAGCCGTGCCTCGAGCTCCGCGCGCGCCTCCGGCGTCTCGAATGTGCCGCTGCCGGCCTCTCTGGCCCAGAGCAGATCGGCAAGCGGCTTTGCCTGTGCCAGAACCTTGTCGAAAGGCGCGCGCCCATCGTGGCGCACGAGATCGTCCGGATCCTTGCCATCGGGCAGCAGCGCGAAACGGACGGTGCGGCCCGGCTTGATATGCGGCAAGGCCAGATCGGCGGCGCGATTGGCGGCGCGCATGCCCGCGCCATCGCCATCGAAGCAGAGCACCGGCTCCGGCGTCATCTTCCAAAGAAGATCGAGCTGGTTTTCCGTCAGCGCCGTGCCCAGCGGCGCAACCACGTTCTCGACGCCGGCCTGATGCAGGGCGATAACATCCATATAGCCTTCGACGGCAATGATGGTTCCGGCGCCATCGGCACCCTGAGCGGCGCGGCGGGCACGAGTGAAATTGTAGAGCACATTGCCCTTGTGAAAGAGCTCGGTCTCGTTGGAATTGAGGTATTTCGCCGGCGCGTCCGGCGACATGGCGCGTCCGCCGAAGGCGATCACCTTCTCGCGCGATGATAGGATCGGAAACATGATGCGGTCGCGAAAGCGATCATAGGAGACCGGCACATTCTCATGCACGACGAGGCCACAAGCCTCCATCTGCTCCTTGAGCACGCCCTTGCTGGCAAGATGCTCTTTCAACGCATTGCGGCTGTCGGGCGAATATCCCAGGCGGAAGGTCTCGATGGTGCGGCCGCTGAGGCCACGGTCGCGTAGATAGGCTCGCGCCCGCGCGCCATTGGCAGTCTGAAGCTGGTCCTGAAAGAACTGGGTCGCCATCTCCATGACATCGAGCAGCGACGTGCGCTCCTTCTCCCTCTTCGCCTCCATCGGATCGGCAACCGGCATAGGCACGCCGGCCATGTCGGCAATCTGCTGCACGGCCTCGGGGAAACTCAAGCCCTCCAGCTCGGTGAGAAAGCGGAAATGGTCGCCAGTCACGCCGCAGCCGAAGCAATGATAGCGCCCCTTGCGATCCTCGCAGTGGAAGCTCGGCGATTTCTCACCGTGGAAAGGGCAGCAAGCCCAATAGTCCCCGCGCGGCACATTGGTCTTGCGCCGATCCCAGTTCACGCGACGACCGATCACGTCTGAAATCAGAACGCGGTCGCGAATCTCATCGAGAAACGTATTGGAAAATCGCATGGCTACCTCTGGCTCGCCCCCATATAAACAGGAATGATCCGCATTGCCACGACGACTGGAGAGCCACGCACGGTATTCACAGTCCTTTGCAAGCGATTACAACCCCTCTCTTCCAATCACAACTTCGTGAATTCGCCATCGCAATCAAGGCGCAAACAGCGGCGCCGCAAGCCGCTTTCAGCATCGCCCAACCCAGTGGATGCGTTGCCCTCAGCCAGCCGACCGGGACATTCGCCCGAATGGAAAACAGTTTCTCTTTTAGAAAAGAGGCGAAAAAGCAAAGACTTGCACATCTTGAGGTGGATAGATGGCTGTAGAAGGCGCGCGCACAACAATCGCTGGATGCAGCACACGTCGGACCTAGCGGCTCCTTCCGGTGGCGCATTTATGGTATGGTTTGTAAGCCAAACATTATTTTTTTGTAATTTGATTGTTGATGTGCAGCGCAATAGCGTTCTTCTCACGGGGCGAGACAAGCCGGCGAAGAAATTGCTTCGCGACGCGACATGCCGAGACGCTCCGACGGACGGGAAGCTAAGAGGTACATGGCTTTCAGTTTAGGAAAGGGAATAAGCATTCTTATCGTACCGTTAGCCGCAGCGGCCATCTGCTACAGCAACTGATAGCTAGGCCACGACGACTAACGGCAGTGATGACAAGAATGCAGTTTACGCTGGCGCGGGATACCAGCTGCCGGCGAACATGAGGATCCCTGCCCTTGCGGCAGGCGTTAAGGTTCAAATGCCCGGACTGCCGTCGCAGACGTTGGCTCTGCCTCGGAATTCAGGATTTTCGGTTAGATTCAGCAGATACTCAGGTGGGGCACCATCCCTACCCCCGGCGCCGCCCCACCTGAGTGCCTTTGCAATAGACGTTTGATTTTTGGGCCCCACCCTGCGTCATCAAACGCCTGCAAAGCGCAAGAAGGCAGGAGCTCCCCCAGCTCCTGCCTTCTCTAATTTGCGGCAATGACAACGACGAACATCCTTCATGTGGGATATCGTCTCATCTTGCCCGCCGCCATCTTGACGTAGTCAATACGATCTATATTTTTTTAGAATATTAAGATATACAATCTTGGCGTTCATTCTCTTCGGACAATCTGGAATTTTGTTCAGTTCATCGGAGACGGCTGCATGTCTTTATCCGCAAAAGAACTTGCTCAAGACCCCAATTTTTTCGCCGAACTTCTGAATTATACGCGAGAGATCCTCGCCACGTACAATCAGAATCAGCGAATATGCTCCGTCTTCGCTTCGCAGCAGCGCTGGCTGATGGCGCTCGCCGGTTTCGGATTATTCTATGGCGGCATCGACGGAGAGCAGCCGGGCCTCCATGCGAACCGCTTCGCCACCTATGTGGTCGAGCACGAGATCGCCAGCCACAACACCGCGCTGAGCTTCTTGCAGCAAATGCTGGCCGAAGGGTTTTTGCGCTATCTGCCCGTCACGACGGATCGCCGCGCGCGGCCAATGGAGCCGACCGAAGAAGCCGTCCAGCAGCTGGCGAAATGGTTGACCATTCATCTCTCGGTGTTGGACCGGCTGGACGGCGGCCGGCGCAGCGCCATGTTCGCCAAACGCCCTGAGCTCATTGCCGCCTTGCAACCCGCCATTTCGGCCGGCATCGTCAACAGCGACGATCTACGCCATCCGGGAGATACGTTCGATCTGTTCACATGGGTCAATTCCGGCGGCGTCATCATGGATTATCTAATTTCACGCGTCGGGCTGGTCGACGCGGCAACTCAAAGAGTTGTGGTCGGGCGGATTGCCTTCACCGACATTTGTCGCCGCTTTCTCATTTCCAGAACACATGCAAAGCGGCTGATGATCAGAGCCGCGAGAATGCAAAGCATCGGATGGACGGGCTCTTCGGGACGAAGCCAGCTTTGGCTTTCATACGGTTTCATCCAGGAATACCGGAACTATCAGGCGGAGAAATTCGCCATCATGGACGCCGCCTGGAGAAACGCCTTCGGCTCGCCGCAAATCCGCGCGCCGAAGGCGAAACAGGTTTTTACTTCAGCAGTTCCTTGAGAATACCCGAAGCCTTGGCGAAATCCATCTGCCCGGCATAACGCTCGCGCAGAGCAGCCACGCACTTGCCCATATCCTTCAGGCCCTGTGCGCCGAGTTCGGCAACGATTGCAACGCAGATCTCGCGCACCTTCTCTTCGGAAAGCTGCTCGGGCATGAAGCCCTGAATGACGCCGATCTCCTCGCGCTCCTTGCTGGCCAGCTCGGGACGGCCGCCCTCGACATAGATTTTCTCCGACTCTTCCCGCTGCTTGATCATCTTGGCGAGCAACTGCAGGATTTCGTCCTCGCTCGCCGGCTCCTTGCCGAGACCGCGATTGGCGATGTCCTTGTCCTTGATAGCGGCAAGGATGAGACGCACGGTCGAAAGCCTCGCCGCATCCTTGGCCTTCATGGCGTCCTTCTGGGCGTTGGAAAGGGTTTCGCGGATCATGTCTGTAACTCCTTGAAGCAGGCCGGCGACGATCGCCCGCCCCCTTATTTCATCTTGCCTGTCTCATAGACCATCAGCGCCGATCAATGCAATTGCGCGCGGCCCGCCAAAACGAGGCAAATTCCCTGACGCGAAAGCAAAAGCGTGCATTGACCGGCTCGCCTTGTTTAGCTATGTCCATCACCTGCACATTAGATCGATATGAAGATCTCAAGCCGCGACCTCGGTCGCCGGCTGTACCTTGCTACAAACATGGCGGAAGCCACGGCCTCTTCAAGGCCGCGCATGACGCCGGAAACGGGATGACTATGACCGCGACAGCCCCATGGACCACCGAAAAGCCAACTGCTCTTCTCGTTCTCGCCGATGGCACCGTCATCGAAGGCAAGGGCATCGGCGCGACCGGCAAGGTCCAGGCCGAAGTCTGCTTCAACACCGCGCTGACGGGATATGAGGAGATCCTGACCGATCCTTCCTATCTCGGCCAGATCGTCACCTTCACCTTCCCTCATATCGGCAATGTCGGCACGAACGAGGAAGACGTCGAGGACCTGACGCCGGCTGCACGCCACGGCGCGGTCGGCATGATCTTCAAAGCCGACATCACCGATCCATCGAACTATCGCGCCGCCAAGCATCTCGACCAATGGCTGAAAGCTCGCGGCATCATCGGCCTCAGTGGCATCGACACCCGCGCCCTCACCGCCTGGATCCGCGAAAACGGCATGCCGAACGGCGTGATCGCCCATGATCCGAACGGCGTCTTCGACATCGAGCAGCTGAAGGCGGATGCGAAGGCCTGGAGCGGCCTCGAAGGCCTCGACCTCGCGAAGGTCGCCTCCTCCGGCCAGTCTTCGCAGTGGTCGCAGACACCCTGGGTCTGGAACGAAGGCTACGGCGAACTGAATGCTGCCGACGCCAAGTATCACGTCGTCTGCCTCGACTACGGCGTCAAGCGCAACATCCTGCGTCTCTTCGCCGGCCTCGATTGCAAGGTCACCGTCCTGCCGGCGACCGCTTCGACCGACGAAGTGCTCGGCCTCAAGCCGGATGGCATCTTCCTTTCCAACGGCCCCGGCGACCCGGCTGCGACCGGCGAATATGCCGTACCCGTCATCAAGGACCTGCTGAAGACCGAAATCCCGCTGTTCGGCATCTGCCTCGGCCACCAGATGCTCGGCCTTGCGCTCGGCGCCAAGACGGCGAAGATGCATCAGGGCCATCACGGCGCCAACCATCCGGTCAAGGACTATACGACGGGCAAGGTCGAGATCGTTTCGATGAACCACGGTTTCGCTGTCGACTCGAGCTCGCTGCCGGAAGGCGTTGAGGAGACTCACGTTTCGCTTTTCGACGGCAGCAATTGCGGCCTGCGCGTCTCCGGCAAGCCGGTCTTCTCGGTGCAGCATCACCCGGAAGCGTCTCCCGGCCCGCAGGACAGCCACTATCTCTTCCGCCGCTTCGTCAATCTGGTGCGCGAGAAGAAGGGCGAATCGGCCCTGGCGGAACGCGCCTGATAACGTCGATCACTTAATCGCATGAGAAAAGCCCCGGATTGATAACCAATCCGGGGCTTTTCTCTTTGTGCGTCAAGTTGGGAAGTCTCTTCGTCACATCGGTTCAGCTTGCTGACACTTGGAGCAATTCTAGGAAAAGTGCATAGCGGTTTCCGTCCGGAATTGCTTGAAAACAAAAGGATAGAGCGTTTTCGCGCTTCGAAGAAAAGCGGAAAGGCTCTAGGCCTGCAGGCGGCGCTGCTTGACCACTTCAAGCTCACTCATCAGGATTTCCTCGAGAAACTCGAAGTCGGATTGTCCGAACTCAACGAGGCCGAACCTCAACTTGTAGCCCCAGTTCCTGTCCTGAGTGAAATCGAGCCAGCCCAAAAGAGGACGAAGCGGCTGCTCGGGCGCGTCCAGCCAATCCACATCCTTGCGATAGGCTTTTCCGCATGCCATCTCGGCAAGATAAGGCTCACCCTCACGGACAAAGCCGATGGCGGTAAAGCTCTGGAAGCCGTCTCTTTCACCCATTTTGACAGATGGGGAGTAGTAGACGATGCCGTCGCCCGGTTTGATACGCTTCAAAGGGGCTCGCTTGCCGTGGTTCACCTGCATGAAGCCATGCTTGCGCCCAAGGCGTACATGCTCGGCGCTAGCCACTGCCAGCCAATAGGATCTTCGCTCCGGCTCAGCCCGCCGGGACGATGTATTGGCGTGCGGGAAAAGGCGCACCGTAGCGCCTTGCCGGATGGTGTCTTCCCGCGGGAAAAGCGCGGCATCGGTACGATCGCTTGCGTTGAATGTCATGGTCGGCTCCCGTCTTTGGTATGAGACAAATATAGACGACCATGCTGTCAATTTTTGTCAGCAGTCTTGCGAACTGACGACAGACTTTCCGACGTCAGGCGGCGGCCTTCTCCGAACGCACTAGAATGTAGAAGCGCGTGCACAGCATCGCGGCCGCCGAGCCTAGGCCGAGCAGGAAGCCGAACCATATGCCGATGCCGCCGAATTGGAGCGGGAATGCCAGCAGCCAAGCCAGGAAGAAGCCGATCGGCCAATAGGCGATCAACGCCATGATCATCGGCACGCGAGCATCCTTCAGGCCGCGCAGCAGGCCGCTGGCGATCGACTGTAGGCCATCGACCAGCTGAAACAGACCCGCCACGACGATCAGCGGCGCTGCATAGGCAAGTACCTTCGGCGCGTCGGCGGAGGTGACATCCAGGAACCAGCTTCCGAACCATGTCGGCATGGTCGCGAACAGGATACTGCCAAGGAGCGAGATGCAGCTCGAAACGACGAGTACGACGATCGCCGCACGCTTCAGACCAAGATGATCGCCCTGCCCGTGCGCGACACCGACCCGTACCGTCGCGGCCTGGCTGAGCCCAAGCGGGATCATGAAGGCAATCGACGCCCATTGCAGCGCAATACCATGCGCTGCAAGCTCGATCGTGCCGATCTGCCCCATCAGCAACGACGCCGCCGTGAACAGGCTGACTTCGGCGAGAACCGTGACGCTGATCGGGAAACCGAGACGGATCACGTCCCACAAGGCATGCCAATCGGGGCGCCAGAAGCGGACGAAAATCTCATAGCGGCGCGTATCCTCATGGGCTTGAACATAAGCGACGATGAAGAAGAAGCCGGCCGTCTGCACCGCGACCGACACGATTGCTGCACCGTGCAGCCCCATCGCCGGCAGGCCGAAATGGCCGAGCACGAGGATGTAGGCAAGCACCGCATTCATGACGAGCATGGCAATGGTGACCTTGAGGATGATACCGGCGCGGCCGATGGCGCTCACCAAGGCGCGGATGACATTGTAGAGCAGCCCGGGCAACAGGGCGAAATGGCCGATATCGATATAGCCGCTGGCCAGCCGTGCTACATCCGGCTTCTGCCCGGCCGCCAGAAGGATCTGCTCGGAATAGAAGAAGGCAGGCTGCGCGATGAGCCAATAGGCCGTCACGACCCACAGGCCCATGCGCAGGGCTCGGCGAACCGAAGCCACATCCCCCTGACCATAGGCCTGCGCCACCAGCGGCACCACGGCAATGGAGAAGCCCGAACCGAAAATAAGAATCGTGAACAGGAACTGAGCGGCGAGCACCATGGCAGCGAGCTGCTCGGCACCGAGCCGGCCAACGATCATCACGTCTGTGGTGTTGATGCCGAGCTGCGCCAATTGCGCGCCAATCAGCGGTATGCCGAGCGCAAGAGTTGCACGAATATGTGCAGACCACGAATTATTGTTGTCATGCGCGAGCGGGCGCGCAGCGAACGGCATATCCATCACGAAAACTCGATCTTTTGAAACGCGCAAACCGCCCTACCAATGCGTGCGCGAGCTTGCGGCATTATCGCAACTTAGGGCAAAAAGCCAGTCGGCAAGACCGAAGTGCTAAAGAATTCATCATACCATCAAAATATATGATGAAATTCTAGGCTGCCTCTCCGGCTTCCGATTGTGCAACCGTCGTCGGCACGGTCTTGCGGACCTTCGTCAGCAGCACCACGAGAGATATGGCAATCAGAATTGCGCTCATGATAAATGGCGCGCCGGCAAAGACCACAGGTGCCGTCGGCGCAGTATAGAAGCTAAATAGATACGGGAACAACAAAGGCCCGACAATTGCCGTGATACTCGTCAGGCTGCCAAGCGCGCCCTGTAGCTCGCCCTGCGCCGAAGGCGGAACCTTGCTGGCAGCGATGGAGCGAAGCGGCGCATCTGCGACATTTTCGATAACGGTCAGGACAACGACCGCATAGACCATCCAGCCCTGCCAAGCGAAAGCGTAGCCCATCAGCCCGAGGCAGGAGAACGCGAGCCCAAGCAACGCAGTCTTCCACTCACCGAGCACGGGCACCAATCGAGGCAGGACGAGGCCCATGACGATCGCCGCGCCGATACCGTATACGCCAAGGGAAAAGCCGATTTCTCCTTCGCTCCAATTATAGCGATAGGAGGTGACGAAAGCCCAAACCGCCGGATAGACGCCATGCGCCAGCCAGTTCAGGAACATCACGACGCAGACCCAGCCGATGCCATGATAACGCCGTATCTGCCTGAGCGCGCCGAGCGGATTGGCGCGCCGAATGTCGAACGGCCGGCGATTCTTAGCGTCCAGCGTTTCCGGCAGTAGGAAATAGGCGCCTACGAAATTCAAAAATGCCAAAGCAGCAGCGCCATAGAAGGGGACGCGCGGACCGAATTCGCCGAGAAAACCGCCAATGACCGGCCCAAGCACGAAGCCGACGCCGAAAGCCATGCCGATCAGGCCGAAATTCTTCGCCCGGTTCTCGTCATTGCTGATATCGGCGATATAGGCCGAGCAGGTCGAGAAGCTCGCGCCGCTGATACCGGCGAGAATGCGGCCGACGAACAGCATCCAGTAGGAACCGGCGATGGCGCAGATGAAATTGTCGATCGCAAACGTCAGCACCGAAGCGAGCAGCAGCGGACGGCGACCGAAGCGATCGCTCAGATTGCCGATCAGCGGCGAAAACAGAAACTGCATTGCGGCGTAGGCCAGCAGCAGCCAGCCGCCTTCCGTGGCGGCGGCGCTGACGGACGCGCCGGTCAGCTCTTCCAGATATTTCGGCATGACCGGCATGATGATCGCAATGCCGATGACGTCGAGGAAGAGGATGAGGAAGACGAGGAACAAGCCGCGCCGTGCGAATTTCTGATCGATCATGGAGTTGCCTTTTAGGGCTCCGTCTCCATGAAAGAGACAGAACGTGAACGAAAAACGAGGATGTTCCCTTACATAAAGATTTTAGCCGAAACAATCCGTGAACGCTTCAATCTTATTGATTTATCGACGGGTTTTTTTGATCTTTGGGCCTGCGGCGTCTATCTGTCGCGGCTGCGCCGCTGCTCGAGATTGAGGAAATCGACGAAGGCCCGCAGCGGCGCCGGCATGTGTCTACGGCTGGCATAGTAAAGAAACGGGCCGGAAAACGCCGTGTCCCACTCTTCAAGGATCGGCACCAGTTCACCTCTAGCGATCTGCGGCGCGAGGAACTCCCGAAAGGTTCGGATGATGCCGAGGCCGGCAACGGCCGCACTGCGCTCGATCTCGATCGAATTCGTGGCAACGACCATCGAGGGAGCGATGAAGATCGTCTCTCCGTTCCTTTCGAACTCCCAGGGCGCGATCGATCCGCTCAGGAACCGATGGCGGATGCAGCGATGCTCAAGTATGTCGCGTGGATGCTGCGGGGCGCCGTTTGTGGCGAGATAGGCCGGTGCGGCCGCGGTGATGTAATGTTGTTGACGCGGCCCGATCGGCACGGCGATCATGTCCTTTTCCAGCCTCTCGTCGTAGCGAACTCCTGCATCATATCCGGCCGCTACCACATCGATGAAACTGTCTTCGGCGACGACTTCGACGGAGATTGCTGGGTATTGCTTCAGAAAACGGCTAATAATATCGGGCATGACGACGATGGCGGCGACGGTCGGCACATTCAGCCGTAAAGTCCCGCCGACGCTGTCGCGGAAGCTGTTGATATCATCGAGCGCCACGGCGATCTCGCTCATGGCGGGCGTCAGGCGTTCCATCAATCGCTCCCCCGCCTCCGTCGGCGTCACGCTTCGGGTCGTGCGATTGAGCAGCCGAACCGCCAGTCGCTCCTCCAGCCGGCGGACGGCCTCGCTCAAGGACGAGGCGGAAACGCCACGCTTGCGAGCCGCTTCACGAAAGCTGCGCTCACGGGCAACGGCAGTGAAGGCGACAAGATCGGCCAGCGGCAAGTCATCCATTGTGCGAAATTCCAAACAACCCGTTTTAATTTACTTAGATTATCGCACAGAGATCAATGGAGTAAAACAGTGTCGACATAGGCTTCTGCAGATGAGAGCGCGCCTGCGCGAGGGAGAATGACGATGGAAAAGCATCAATTGGGAAAGACCGGACCGCAGGTATCGGCCCTGGGGCTCGGCTGCATGGGGATGTCGGGCATGTATGGCCCGTCCGATCGCGCCGAGAGCATCGCGACCATCCATGCGGCGCTCGATGCCGGCATCAACCTGCTGGATACAGGCGATTTCTATGGCATGGGCCATAATGAGATGCTGATCAGCGAAGCCATCAAGGGGTTGAGGCGGGACGATTTCCTGCTCAGCGTCAAGTTCGGCGCCCTGCGCGATCCCGCCGGCGCCTGGCTCGGCTACGATGCGCGGCCGGCCGCGATCAAGAACTTTGTCGCCTATTCGCTGCAGCGTCTCGGTGTCGATCACATCGACATCTACCGCCCTGCCCGCCTCGACCCGAAGGTGCCGATCGAAGACCAGATCGGCACGATATCGGATCTCATAAAGGCAGGTTACATCAGGCATATCGGCCTGTCGGAAGTGGGTGCGGATACCATCCGCCGCGCAGCCGCCGTCCACCCGATCGTCGACCTGCAGATCGAATATTCGCTGATGTCGCGCGGCATCGAGGGTAAGATTCTACCGACCTGCCGCGAACTCGGCATCGGCATCACCGCCTATGGCGTCCTCTCACGCGGCCTCATCAGCGGCCATTGGCAGAAGGACAGTGCACAGAAAGGCGATTTCCGCGCCATGAGCCCACGTTTTCAGGCTGGAAATGTCGAAAGGAACCTGGAGCTGGTGGAGGCCCTGCGAGAGATCGCGGAGACGAAAGGCGCCAGCGTCGCCCAGATCGCAATCGCCTGGGTCGCAGCCCAGGGCAAGGAGATCGTCCCGGTCATCGGCGCTCGCCGTCGTGACCGTCTCACGGAAGCGCTGGGTGCATTGTCGGTCAAATTGTCGGAAGCCGATATGGCTGCGATCGAACGTGCGATCCCCAAAGATGCCGCCGCCGGCGGCCGCTATCCCGAAGCGTAGCTCTCGCATCTCGACAGCGAGAGGTAACAAGTTGACCACGCTGCCCGCTCGCCGGTGTTCCGGGAGCGGGCAAGCAAGATCAGACCGGATTACTTAGCGTATCGCAATCGCTGAGCTTGCCGGAATCGAAGCCCTTCTTGAACCACTTCACACGCTGGGCCGAGGTGCCATGGTTGAAGCTGTCGGGAACGACATAGCCCTGCGTACGCTTCTGCAGCGTATCGTCGCCGATCTGCTGGGCGGCGTTCAGCGCCTCCTCAAGATCGCCAGCCTGCAATATGCCCTTCTGCTGCGTGAACTTGCCCCAGATGCCGGCAAAACAATCGGCCTGCAGCTCGATGCGCACTGACATCTTGTTGGCATCCACCTCGCTCATGGTGCGGCGGGCCTGGTTGAACTTCGGCAGGATGCCGAGCTGATCCTGAACATGGTGGCCGACTTCATGCGCCACGACATAGGCCTGCGCGAAATCACCGGCCGCACCGAACTGATCCTTCATCTGCTTGAAGAAAGCCATGTCGAGATAGACCTTCTGATCGCTCGGACAATAGAAGGGGCCGGTCGCGGCCGAAGCCTGTCCGCAAGCCGAAGGGAAGCTGCCGGAAAACAGCACCAATTTCGGGTCCGTGTAGGTCTTCCCCATCGACTTGAAGATGCCCGTCCAGGTATCCTCGGTATCGGCGAGAACCGTCGCGACGAACTGCTTCATCTCGTCATTGGCCGGCTGGCCGCCGCTGCCACTCGAGGTGCTCTGCTGATATCCGGAGCCGCCGCCCTCCAGCACACCAGTCTGCTGCAGCAGGCCCATGACATCGACGCCCATGGCTCTCAGGATCAGGAAGATCACGGCAAGGACGATGATGGTGCGAAAGCTCAAACCGCCTCCGCCTATGCCGCCGCCGGGAAAACGAAAGCCACCGCCCCCCGTACCGCCGCCGATCGGCGATGAGCCGCGTTCGTCCTCGATATTGTCGGATTGCCGACGCCCCTTCCAATCCATAGTGCACCTCCTGGCGATGCCTAAAATCAAAGTCCCTTGAGGCATTTATATATCCAGGAAGGCGGACAAAGCCAGTTGGCTATCGACAGAAGATCAGGTTAAGCGGCGGCGGTGCCACAATTCTTTGGACACAGCCCAGAGAAGAACGAGCGCAATAGCTGCCAGGACAGCAAAGGGTGCAATTTCGTCGCCGGTAAAAACTATCCTGTTCATCATGCGGCCTGGAATGAACGTAAATATCCCAGCGCCGACGATCCCGCCGAAATAGAGGCCTCTGACGATCCGTTTATGTGCCTTGATATTGTGATTGCGGGCATTGACGATGGCTCCCCAGCAACCGAAGAGAACGTATAGCGAGAGCAGATGAATGGGGCTGAAGCCGTAGAACATGTTGATCTGGTGAATGAAGAAGCTCGACAGCGCCGTGATCACCATCAGGCACAGCCATATCTTGCCGAGCAGGCGATGCCCCGGCGTGCCCTTGGGTCTCAGTAGAAGATAAGCGCCAAGCAAGGCAGCCGGAACGACCGCCGCAACGTGGACCTGAATTGCGATCGGGGCATTAAGAAGCGGCTCGAAAGTCATGGTGGGGATCCGGTTGAGTTTGCCGAGCCTTTCCGCGATATTGTTGTTCTCTCAATCGAAATTGCGCGGAAGAACGGGAAAAATTCGTGGATCACACCTTTCTGCAATCCACGCTTCGCGAACTGCAGGTCGTCTGGCGCTCGCCGCGGCTCTGGGCAACCTTCGTTATCGTCGTCCTGATCTTCGCCGTAACCGGCCCCTACGGCACGTTTGCACAGCTGAGGCCTGGAGCGCGGCTCGGCTATTGGCTCGTCCTTCATGCCATGGCCTGGTCCATAGCAATCCTTTTCTCGGTTGTGGCCGAAGTCATCCTGCGCAAATGGATCTTGAGCATGTTCGCCCGGATGATGACGGGATCGATCATTGCCGCGCTGCCGATCGGCTTCGGCATCTCGCTCGTCGATCTGGCATTCTTCGGTACCGCGCCCACCGTGACGGGCAGCTTGCATCAATCGCTCACGTCAATACCGCTTTGCCTGCTTTTCTGTTTCCTCGCCTATATGACGATGCACCAGCAGATCGCGATTGCAGCCGAAGCACCAAACGACGAGAAGCTGGCGCCTGACCCCATAACGACGTCCGAGATAAAGGCGCTGCCCGCGCAAGCACCGATCCTGTCGCGCCTGAAGCCGGAAAATCGGGGAGCGCTCGTAAGGCTCGCCGTGCGGGATCATTATACCGAGGTTGTCACCAGCCGCGGCCGCGAACTCGTCCTCTTGCGCTTTGGCGATGCACTGATGGAACTTGGCGACACCGAAGGCATGCGCCTGCATCGATCACACTGGATAGCAACATGCCATGTCGCCGGGTTGAGACGCGATAACGGCAAGCTTTTCGTCGTTGCGCGTGACGGCACCGAAATGCCCGTGAGCCGCTCCTATGCCGAGGCGGTCCGCCGCCGTTTCGGCTAGCGGAGGCAAAGCATGCAGGATTCATGTCGATTCCGCGATTTATGGGGTTCCGTTTGCAAATACATTTGCCTATAAGCCGCTTCTAGCCTGAAAAGACTTGTCCATGCGCCCCGGCCGGTGATCTCCCACCCTGGCCGGTTTTTCGCGCAACAAAAAACGGATGTGAGCCCATGCCGAAGCGCCAAGATATCAAATCGATCCTCATCATCGGCGCAGGGCCGATCGTCATCGGACAGGCTTGCGAATTCGACTATTCCGGCACGCAGGCCTGTAAGGCGCTCCGAGAGGAAGGCTACCGCGTCATCCTCGTCAACTCCAATCCGGCGACGATCATGACCGACCCGGGCCTGGCGGATGCGACCTATGTCGAGCCGATCACGCCTGAAGTCGTCGCCAAGATCATCGCCAAGGAGCGCCCGGATGCGCTGCTGCCGACCATGGGCGGCCAGACGGCACTCAACACCGCGCTGTCGCTGAAGCGCATGGGCGTACTCGACCGCTACAATGTCGAGATGATCGGCGCCAAGCCCGCCGCCATCGACATGGCCGAAGATCGTGCCCTCTTCCGCGAAGCCATGGCCCGTATCGGCCTGGAAACGCCGCGTTCGATGCTGGCGAACGCCACCGACATCAAGGATGCCGACCGCAAGACCCACGAGGCCGAGCGCAGCAAGCTCAAGGCTTCGCTCTCCGGCGCTGAACTCGACAAGGCGCTCGACGCGCTGGAAAACCAGTGGAACCTCGGCGAGAGCGACCGCAAGCAGCGCTACATGAGCCATGCCATCGCGGTCGCCGCGCAGGCGCTCGATCACGTCGGCCTGCCCGCCATTATCCGCCCGTCGTTCACGCTCGGCGGCACCGGCGGCGGCATCGCCTACAATCGCTCGGAATTCTTCGAGATCGTCGGCGGCGGCCTCGATGCCTCCCCTACCACGGAAGTGCTGATCGAAGAATCGGTTCTCGGCTGGAAGGAATTCGAGATGGAGGTCGTCCGCGACAAGGCGGACAATTGCATCATCATCTGCTCCATCGAAAACATCGACCCGATGGGCGTTCATACCGGCGACTCGATCACCGTCGCTCCGGCGCTGACGCTGACGGACAAAGAATACCAGATCATGCGTAACGCCTCGATCGCGGTCCTGCGCGAGATCGGCGTCGAAACCGGCGGCTCTAACGTGCAGTTCGCCGTCAATCCGCAGGATGGCCGCCTCGTCGTCATCGAAATGAACCCGCGCGTGTCGCGCTCCTCCGCCCTCGCCTCCAAGGCGACCGGCTTCCCGATCGCCAAGGTCGCGGCCAAGCTCGCCGTCGGCTACACGCTGGACGAACTGGAAAACGATATCACCGGCGGCGCAACCCCGGCCTCCTTCGAGCCGTCGATCGACTATGTCGTCACCAAGATCCCGCGCTTCGCCTTCGAGAAATTCCCGGGTGCCTCGCCGGTTCTGACCACGGCGATGAAATCGGTCGGAGAAGTCATGGCGATCGGCCGTACCTTTGCCGAATCGCTGCAGAAGGCGCTGCGCGGTCTGGAAACTGGCCTGACCGGCCTCGACGAGATCGAAATTCCCGGCACCGAGGAAGGCGAAGGTAGCCGCAACGCCATCCGCGCCGCCATCGGCACGCCGACGCCGGATCGCCTGCGCATGGTCGCTCAGGCGCTGCGCCTTGGCTTGAGCCCGGAAGAGGTGCACGAAGGCTGCAAGATCGACCCTTGGTTCATCGCTCAATTCAAGGCCATCGTCGACATGGAAGCCCGCATCCGCGAGCACGGCCTGCCGACCGACGAAGTCAATCTGCGCATGCTGAAGGCCATGGGCTTCTCCGACGCCCGCCTCGCGACCTTGACCGGCAAGCGCCCGAAAGAAGTGGCCGAACTCCGCAATTCGCTGAACGTACGCCCGGTCTTTAAGCGCATCGACACCTGCGCGGCCGAATTCGCCTCGCCGACCGCTTACATGTACTCGACCTACGAGACGCCTTTCGTCGGCGCCGCTCGTTCCGAAGCCCAGGTCTCCGACCGCAAGAAGGTCGTCATTCTCGGCGGCGGCCCGAACCGTATCGGCCAGGGCATCGAGTTCGACTATTGCTGCTGCCATGCCGCCTTCGCGCTGAAGGATGCTGGCTATGAAGCCATCATGATCAACTGCAACCCGGAAACGGTTTCGACCGACTACGACACCTCGGACCGGCTCTATTTCGAGCCGCTGACGGCCGAAGACGTGATTGAAATCCTGAAGATCGAGCAGCAAAATGGCGAAGTGGTCGGCGTCATCGTCCAGTTCGGCGGTCAGACTCCGCTGAAGCTGGCCGAAGCTCTGGAAAAGAACGGCATCCCGATCCTCGGCACCGCACCGGACGCGATCGACCTTGCCGAGGACCGCGACCGCTTCCAGAAGCTCTTGATGAAGCTCGACCTCAATCAGCCGAACAACGGTATCGCCTATTCGGTCGAGCAGGCACGCCTCGTCGCCTCCGAAATCGGCTTCCCGCTGGTCGTGCGCCCGTCCTACGTTCTCGGCGGCCGTGCCATGCAGATCCTCCATTCGGAAGGCCAGCTCCAGACTTATCTGCTCGACACGGTTCCCGAGCTGGTGCCGGAAGACATCAAGCAGCGCTATCCGAACGACAAAACCGGCCAGATCAACACGCTACTCGGCAAGAACCCGCTGCTGTTCGACAGCTACCTCGCCAATGCCATCGAAGTCGATGTCGACTGCCTCTCGGACGGCACCGACGTCTACGTCGCCGGCATCATGGAGCATATTGAAGAGGCCGGCATCCACTCCGGCGACTCCGCCTGCTCGCTGCCGCCGCGCACGCTCTCGCCTGCGATGCTCGATGAGCTGGAACGCCAGGCAAAGGCCATGGCCAAGGCGTTGAATGTCGGCGGCCTGATGAACGTCCAGTTCGCCATCAAGGACGACACAGTCTACGTGCTTGAAGTCAACCCGCGCGCCTCGCGTACGGTGCCCTTCGTCGCCAAGACCATCGGTGCGCCGATCGCCAAGATCGCCGCCCGTGTCATGGCCGGCGAAAAGCTGGATGCGACCTTTGCCGCCTACGGTGAAAAGCCGGATCCGCGCAAGCTGAAGCACATTGCCGTCAAGGAAGCCGTCTTCCCCTTCGCGCGCTTCCCCGGCGTCGACATTCTGCTCGGACCGGAAATGCGCTCGACCGGCGAAGTCATCGGCCTGGATACCGATTTTGCGCTGGCCTTCGCCAAGTCGCAGCTCGGCGCCGGCGTCGAACTGCCGCGTGACGGGACGGTCTTCGTTTCGGTCCGCGACGACGACAAGCCGCGTGTCCTGCCCGCCATCCGCATGCTGGCGGAACTGGGCTTCAAGGTACTCGCAACCGGCGGAACTCAGCGCTTCCTCGCCGAAAACGGCATCGAGGCCACCAAGATCAACAAGGTGCTTGAGGGACGTCCGCATATCGAGGACGCCATCCGCAACCGCCAGGTCCAGCTCGTTATCAACACGACCGACAGCAATAAAGCGATCTCGGATTCGAAATCTCTTCGCCGGGCGACGCTGATGCAGAAGGTACCCTACTACACCACGATGGCCGGTGCCGAAGCCGCAGCCATGGCGATCAAGGCGCTGAAGGCCGGAAACCTCGAGGTTCAGCCCCTACAGAACTACTTCTAATAGGTGGGATTTGTCGGGACGGATGTGAGCAGCGATAGCCGGCTCACATCCGCCGCGGCTTCATGAGGCCAGTACGACGATCATGAGTGCCACCCCCTCACCAAGAACAGGCGATCTGGCTTCAACGGAAGCGAGTGGGGAGCAGCACTCTTTTGAGCATCGAATCTTCTGGAAATCGGCTGTCGCAATCTGCTATAGATGACAAAATGATGGCTCTACTGGTTCCGAAGCACCCCTTCGGAACCTGTTTTCTTTTGTGTGTGCGGAAGAGCAGCGCAGGGACTGAAGGATAAGGAAAATGGTTGAAAAGGTACCGATGACGCAGAACGGGTTCGTCAAGCTGCAGGAAGAACTGCGCTGGCGTCAGCAGGAAGAGCGCCCGCGAATCATCGAGGCAATTGCGGAAGCTCGCGCCCATGGCGATCTCTCCGAAAACGCCGAGTACCATGCCGCCAAGGAAGCACAGAGCCACAATGAAGGCCGCATCGGCGAGCTGGAAGACCTGACAGCACGCGCCGAAGTCATCGACCTCACCAAGATGTCTGGCTCGAAGATCAAGTTCGGCGCCAAGGTGAAGCTCGTCGACGAAGATACCGAGGAAGAAAAGATCTATCAGATCGTCGGCGATCAGGAAGCCGACGTGAAGGCCGGCCGTATTTCCATCTCCTCGCCGATCGCACGCGCTCTCATCGGCAAGGAAGTCGGCGATTCCATCGAGGTCAATGCGCCAGGCGGCGCCAAGGCGTACGAAATCCTCTCCATCACCTGGGGCTGATTGCCGGTGCGCGATCGTGATTCAGCGCATGCCTCCGATCTCCGCGAGATCGAGATCATCGCGACGAATTTCAAACGCCGGTTGTCCGGCGTTACCTCGACGATCGTACAGCTCATCCCCAAGCAGATCGAGCTTGGCTATCATATAGCTACGCTCGGCCCCGGCCTGCCGGAGGATCTGCCCAAGCTCGGCTGGCGCAGGCTCCCAGGCCTCTGGGTAAAGCCCCGCCGGCATCGCAAGCGCGTCTGGCACGCCCGCCGCAACAACGAGATGCTGGTTGGCCTGCTGCTGCGCTCCGTCCTGCGCATGCCCCTGAAGCTGGTCTTCACTTCGGCGGCGCAGCGACACCACAGCGCCTATACGCGCTGGCTCATCCGCCATATGGACGCCGTCATCGCCACCAGCACGCGCTCCGGCAGTTTCTTGCTGGTGCCGCACACTGTCATTCAGCATGGCGTCGATCTCAATCGCTTTCATCCGCCGGAAACCCCTGACGATCGGATGGCCGCCACCGGCCTACCCGGCACCTATTTGATCGGTTGCTTCGGTCGTGTCCGGCATCAAAAAGGCACCGATCTTTTCGTCAAGGCGATGATAGAGCTTCTGCCGCGCTATCCGGATTGGACGGCGATTGTCTGCGGCCGGGTCACGGCTGAACATCGCGGCTTCGGCGAAGAACTGGAAAAAATGGTCACCGCCGCCGGCCTTTCCGACCGCATCCGCTTTATGGGCGAAGTCGATGACATCAAGCCGTGGTATCGCCGCGCGACCCTTTACGTCGCCCCTTCCCGCAACGAAGGTTTCGGGCTGACGCCGCTCGAAGCCATGGCGTCGCGCACCGCAGTCGTCGCTTCCGATGCCGGTGCCTATGCGGAGATGATCGTTCCGGGTGAAACCGGCGCCATCGTCCCTGCTGGGGACGGTGAAGCCCTGACCAGAGCTATCGGCTTCTACCTGGCCAATCCCGAGGAAGCACTGCGCCAGGGTGACAATGCCGTCCGCCATGTGCGCAGCGAATTTGCCTTGGAAAAGGAAGCGACTGCCATCGGAGACGTCTATCGGCAGCTGCTTGCCACAAACCGCTGAAGCAGCAGGTTGACGCCGAGGTCAAGCAGCATGCATCACGCCCTCAGCGCGAACCTGTCATCGTAGCCGAAATCATATTTCAACAACGCCGAAACCGGCGAATAGTTGACGAGCGAAACGCCACGCTCGACAGCCATTTTACGGGCGAGCACAAAATGCTCGACGATACGCCCCTCGGCCCGCGCAATGCCTGAGAAAGCGGTATTCCCGCTGGTTTCGTAGAAACGAGGCTCCCGGGCGTTCGAGATATCGATGCCCAGAAAACCGATCGTTCGATGCGCGCAATATAAGGCAAATTGCAGCGTCGATACCGCGACGGACCCACCAACGAAAACGCCGCGATCCGGCACGAGCGAAAGACCAGTGGAACCCGCCGCGTCCATCTGCACATATGGAAGCTTCTTGAGGTCTTCGAGCGAGCGGCGCCGAGCGCCATAAGGCCGGCGGATGTCATCGATCAAAATGACCGTCTTGTCCCCCAGCCAGCCTCTGTCGATCTCGCAAAGCGCACGCAACACGGAAACGGAAAATAGACAGAGCGAACCGGGGGCGATCTTCTCGCGCATCATATGGTTGTGTCGCCAGACGAAACGTTCGTCTTCGATTGCAACTGCCAGCGGTTCGCCGATCCGCTCCCCTGCCAGCCTTATCGCGCCGTTCAGAAGGATAGCAGTACCGGATTCGACGCCGCTGAGATCGCAATCGCGAATGGACGGTCCTGAGCCGACAATATAGATCATCTCGCCGGACTGTTCGCGCAACCGGTCCATTCCGACAAGACTGGCAACCTTGGCGCCGCGATAGCGCACGTAGCCCCTATCCTCTTTGCGAACGATGCTCAGTCCGGGAAACCAATCTTGGACATGGGCCAGCGAGCCGCCCAAGAACACACGTGTGCCGGACTTGATCAGCGATCGATGCCAGGGCCGGTGCGTCATCTGCCTAGAGCTCTACCAAACCCAGCTTCTTGACTTGTCGGATAGTCAACATCGTGCGCACCGTATCGACATGCTCGTTTGCCGTCAGAACCTCGATGACGAAATCCTGGAATCGGGTGAGATTCTCTGCGACGCAGTGTAGCAGAAAATCGCTGTCGCCGGAGACCATCCATGCCTGCCGCACCAGCGGCCACGCCGCTGTCGCGCTGGCGAAAGCCTTGAGATTGGCTTCCGACTGGTGCTTGAGGCCGACCATGCAGAACGCCACGAGATCGAAGCCCAGCTTCGGGCTGTTCAACATGGCGTGATAGCCTTCGATAACGCCGGCTTCCTCAAGCTTGCGCACCCGGCGAAGGCATGGCGGCGCGGAAATGCCAACCCGATCCGCGAGTTCGACGTTGGTCATGCGTCCGTCCCGCTGGAGTTCCCGCAGAATCTTGATATCGATGGCATCGAGCTCAGCGCGAAGCACTTTCATCGCCTTTCTTTAATTCCCCCTCGCCAGCTTCTATATAAGGCACGAAAATTCGCAAGAAAGTTTCTCTGGGGTAACCGATTCTTACACAAAGCAGATTTGCTCTGTTAGTAATGCAAGGCTGCCCTTGAATAAATGCATAAGGCAATCATAAATGTAGCGGCGGATCGCGAAATCGCCTGCTTTGCGCGTTTGAAGCCACGGTTTCCCGTTCGCTGAATTGAAAGGACTGACTATGCCTGCCCGCCACACGAAGGTACTCATCATCGGCTCCGGCCCAGCCGGCTATACCGCCGCTGTTTATGCCGCGCGCGCGATGCTGCAGCCGGTTCTGATCGCCGGTATGGAACAGGGCGGCCAGTTGATGATCACGACGGATGTTGAAAACTATCCGGGCTTTGCCGATCCCATTCAGGGTCCATGGCTGATGGAGCAGATGCTGCAGCAGGCCCAGCATGTCGGCGCCGAGATCGTCAATGATCTCGTGACCGAAGTCGATACCAATCAGCGCCCCTTCGTCGCCCGCACCGACAGCGGCCAGGTCTGGACCGCCGATACGCTCATCATCGCCACCGGCGCCAAGGCGAAGTGGCTGGGCATCGAGAGCGAACAGCATTTTCAGGGCTTCGGCGTTTCCGCCTGCGCCACCTGCGACGGCTTCTTCTATCGCAACAAGGATGTGATAGTGGTCGGCGGCGGCAACAGCGCCGTTGAGGAAGCGCTCTATTTGTCTAATATCGCCAAGTCGGTGACCGTAGTGCATCGCCGCGATACCTTCCGCTCGGAAAAGATCCTGCAGGAACGCCTGTTCGCCAAGGCAAACGTCAAGGTTCTCTGGAACACCGAAGTTGCCGAGATCACCGGCGCGCCGGCCAAGCCGCCGATGCCGCCATCGGTCACCGGCGCCCGCCTGCGCGATGCACGCACCGGCACCATCACGGACATGCCGATCGACGGTGTTTTCGTCGCCATCGGCCATGCGCCGGCGACCGAACTCTTCAAGGGCAAGTTGAAGCTCAAGGATAATGGCTATCTCTGGACCGCCGCCGATTCGACCGCGACCAGCGTCGACGGCATCTATGCTGCCGGCGATGTGACCGACGATACGTTCCGGCAGGCGATCACGGCAGCGGGGATGGGCTGCATGGCGGCGCTTGAGGCGGAACGCTACTTGACCGGGCATATGCCCGTCGCCGTGGCTGCGGAGTGATGCAGCCGATGAGGGGAAGCGGCATGCCATTGGATTGGGACAAGCTGCGTATTTTTCACGCAGCTGCCGAAGCGGGCTCGTTCACGCATGCGGCGGATAAATTGCATCTATCCCAATCCGCCATCAGCCGACAGGTCAGCGCTCTCGAGCAGGATGTCGGCATCAAGCTTTTCCATCGCCATGCGCGCGGGCTGATCCTGACCGAACAGGGCGAGCTGCTTTATCGCACCGCCCATGACGTTCTGCTGAAGCTCGAAACGGTCAAGATGCAATTGACCGAAACGACCGACAAGCCGAGCGGCAAGCTACGCGTGACGACGACCGTCGGTCTCGGCCAGGGCTGGCTGACCGACAAGATCCAGGAATTCCTGCAGCTCTATCCGGATATGCAGATCCAGCTCATCCTCGACAACGAGGAGCTGGACGTGAACATGCGCCACGCAGACTGCGCCATTCGTCTGCGGCAGCCGCAGCAATCGGACCTGATCCAGCGCAAGCTCTTCACCGTGCATATGCACGTCTATGCGGCCCCCTCCTACATCAATCGCCATGGCGAGCCGCAATCGGTGGAGGATCTGGACGAGCATCGCATCATCAGCTTTGGTGAGCCGGCACCGAACTACCTGCTCGATGTCAATTGGCTTGAGATTGCCGGCAGGTCGTCCGACAACAAGCGCATACCGCATCTGCAGATCAACAGTCAGACCTCGATCAAGCGCGCCTGTTTGCTCGGCATCGGCATAGCAGTGTTGCCCGACTACATCGTCGGCCGCGACCCGGGACTCATCCAGCTTGCGATCAACGCGGACGTGCCGTCCTTCGACACGTATTTCTGCTACCCTGACGAGATGAAAAACGCAGCAAAGCTCAAGGTTTTTCGTGATTTCATTGTGGCGAAGGCCCGTAACTGGAACTTCTAGACAAAGATAAGCCACTAATAATAAACTGTTTTTGCGCCAAATATATCAGCCGCGCACATAATGCATAGCTGATATGCACAAAGCAGAGTTGAAGCCTGCCTATTTAACTACCATATCGCACTCAGCTGATGCACACGGTGGCTTTTCCTCCCAGTTCCACCGCATTGGCTGTTCCCCTCTGGAGGTTTTTAACCTTCATACCTATAGGGCCCTGGTTTACTCCGGCGGCCCTTTTTTTTGCCCTTTTTCAGCCAACCCTCCAAACGCATAACTGCCATGCACAAAAAAGCATTGCGCACTGCACAAATTAGCATCATAACGCACACAGCTGATGCACACGGTGGCTTTTCCTCCCAGTTCCACCGCATTGGCTGTTCCCCTCTGGAGGTTTTGACCTTCACACCTATAAGGGCCCTGGTTTATACCGGTGGCCCTCTTTTTTTGCCTATTTTCTAAGCACGCTTACTGTCTGTCATGCAGAAAATAATATTTTGCGCCGGTCTTGATATATCGAAAAACATCGATACATAAATCGCAATTATTCGATATTCATCCAGTGAAGATCATGGACAAGAGCGAAATCCTCAAAGCCCTGGCCCACCCGGCAAGGCTCGAAATCCTGAACCACCTCAAGGATCCGCAGACCCACTTCCCGACACAGGAACATCCGCTGGAGCTTGGCGTTTGTGCCAGTCAGTTCGAGCGCTGCGGCCTGTCGCAATCCACAGTGTCGGCCCATCTCAGCACGTTACACCGGGCCGGCCTGGTGACGACGAGGCGCCTGGGTCAGTGGATTTTCTACAAGCGCAACGAGGAGACCATCGCGGCATTCCTCGAAGCCATGCAGAAGGAACTCTGAACATGCCTCTTGCACGCCTCGTTCTCGCACTCAGCTCCTTCGCCACCTCACATCCCAAGGATGAGGCCCTCGCCTTCTCCTGATCCCTCTCCTCTCCTCCTCCCGCCCCCAAAGAAAGGACGAACCATGACCAAACTGTTCGAACCGACGAAGCTAGGCGACATCTCGCTTGCCAACCGCATCGTCATGGCACCGCTGACACGCAATCGCTCCCCGAATGCCGTGCCGAACGAGCTGAACGTCAAGTACTATGCTCAGCGCGCCACCGCCGGCCTGATCATTACGGAAGCGACCGCAATCACCCATCAGGGTCAGGGCTATGCCAACGTACCGGGCCTCTACACCAAGGAGGCGCTCGACGGCTGGAAGAAGGTGACGGACGCCGTGCACGCCAATGGCGGCAAGATCGCCGTACAGATGTGGCATGTCGGCCGCATCTCTCACACCACCCTGCAGCCGAACGGCGGCAAGCCGGTATCCTCGACCTCCAAGCGCGCTGAGAATTCGAAGACCTATCTGGTCAACAGCGACGGCACCGGCGGCTTTGCAGACGTCTCCGAACCGCGCGCGCTCGAAACCTCGGAAATCCCCGGCATCGTCGAGGACTATCGCAAGGCCGCCCGCGCTGCGATCGACGCCGGCTTCGATGGCATCGAGATCCACGGCGCCAACGGCTACTTGCTCGATCAGTTCCTGCGCAGCGATGTCAATGATCGTACCGACCAGTATGGCGGCTCGATCGAAAATCGCGCCCGCTTCCTCTTCGAGGTGGTCGATGCCATTACCAAGGAAATCGGTGCGGGCCGCACGGCAATCCGCATTTCGCCGGTCACGCCATCCGGCGATGCCAGCGACGCAGCTCCGCAGCCGCTGTTCACCTATGTCGTCGAAGGCCTGGCGAAGTACGGCCTCGCCTATATCCATGTCGTCGAAGGCCAGACCGGCGGCAAGCGCGACTTCCTGCCGTTCGACTATGAAGCCCTGCATGCAGCCTATAAGGCCGCAGGCGGCAAGGCCGGCTGGATGGTGAACAACGCCTATACCCGCGAGATGGCGATCGAAGCCGTCGAAAGCGGCAAGGCCGATGTCGTCGCTTTCGGCAAGCCCTTCATCTCCAACCCGGATTTCGTCCGCCGCCTGGAGGAAGACGCGCCGCTGGCCCAATGGGATCAGGCAACGCTCTATGGCGGAGGCGCCAAGGGCTATGCCGATTATCCGACGCTGGACGAAGCTGCTTAAGCCCCTGCCGAGACGGATCTCGTCACCAGCAGCCATGCACCAGGCGCTGGCTGCAATGCCGACAAAAAAGCCCCGCAACGAAATGTTGCGGGGTTTCTCTGTTCAGGTAGTTGAAAATCGGCAAGGCACAACCGAATTAATTGGCATATGCGCTTCAAGCGCCCATCCCGACCAGCAATAAAGCCGAAACATGTTTGATCCTTATGTCGACAGTTGGTCGCTGATGCCGGACGGTGACCCCATCATCACCCATTCCAGCCATCTGCTGCCCGTCCTCTGGCGAGGCAAAGCCGCCATGCTCAAGATCGCTTTGGATGTCGATGAGAAGTTCGGCAATCGCGTGTTGCGCTGGTGGGACGGCGACGGCACAGCTTTCGTCTACGAGCATGACGACGCTGCTGCCCTTATGGAGCGCGCGACCGGGGAAGGCGCGCTGCTCACCATGGCGATGGAAGGCGAGGACGACGAGGCAAGCCGGATCATGTGCCGCACAGCGGCGAGGCTGCATTCCCCGAGGGCGAAGCCGCTGCCATCGGATCTGGTGCCTCTGGATCGCTGGTTCCGGGAACTCGAACCAGCGGCCCGCATCCATGGCGGCATGCTTGCCGCCTGCTCGGAGGTCGCCCAGCACCTGCTCGCAGATCAGCGCGACCAGACCGTATTGCACGGCGATATCCACCACGAGAACATTCTCGACTTCGGCTCCCGCGGCTGGCTCGCCATCGATCCCAAGCGGGTCCATGGCGAGCGCGGTTTCGATTTTGCCAATATCTTCTGCAATCCCGAGCTGCCCACCGTCATCAAGCCGGGCCGCCTGCAGCGGCAATTGCCGATCGTCTGCGCTGAAGCAGGCCTTGAGCCGAAACGCCTGCTGCAATGGATCATCGCCTATGCTGGCCTTTCGGCAGCATGGTTTCTGAGCGACGGCGATACGAAGAATGCGGATTCCGATCTCACCGTCGCAGGCATTGCCTTTGCCGAACTCAATGCCTGACCAGCGGCTCATGCCGCCGGCAGGCAGCCGATTGCTGCAAGACTTGCCCTCACCGCCTCGTCCATCGGCGTATGCGGCTCCTCACCGAGTGCAGCCAGCAGCTTGTCGTTTCTCATTTCCAACGGCACGTCCCAAAGATAGCTCATCTCCCGCAGTTCGCGCATGAAGGGAACGAAGGGGGCTGCCAAAGGCACGATCCACCAGGGAAACGCCTTGACCTTGATCGAACGTCCGAGCGCGCGCCGCACGGCATCGATCATTCGGGTGCCATCTCCGTCCCAATGGCCGCGCATGTGATATGCGGCGAAGACCGGCAGTTCATCGCCTTTCTCGATCAGCCGGATCATCGTCTCGGCAACGTCAGGCAGATAAGCCCATTGATGGCCGACGCCACGCTTGCCGGGATAGGTCACCGAGCTGATCAACTTGCCCGGCGTTACCATGGCCTGCGAGAACCAGCTGTTGGCGCGGGAGCCGCCGAAGAAATCTCCGGCACGAACGATGATAACAGGCGTGCCATCCTGCTCCGCGGCCGCTTTCAGGCGCCGTTCCATCTGCACGCGGATGGCGCCTTTGCGGGTCTTCGGCCGCTGTGCGCTATCCTCGGTGACATTGGGAAAGACATCGGGGCCGAAATTATAGACCGTACCCGGCAGCACGATCCGCGCACCGACCGCCTTTGCCGCCGCGATCGTATTGTCCAGCATCGGCAACACGAGCTGCCCCCAGTTGCGGTAGCCGGGCGGGTTGACCGCATGCACGATGACATCTGCTCCGTCGGCTGCCTTCAGGACATCCTCGGCCTGCATGGCGTCGCCCTGAACCCAATCAAAGTAAGGCTGGCGGCGAGAGGCTTCGGCAGCATTACGCCCCAAAGCTCTAATGCGCCAGCCGCGAAGGGCAAGCCCCTGAGCAACGGCACCACCAATGCCGCCGGTCGCACCGAGTATCAAAGCTGTTTTTGCATGTTCTGCCTGGTTGCTCATGGTCATCTCCATCGGGTTCGACGGACTGACTATGCCTAGTGATCGCGATAAACGAAATTGCCAAAAAATCTGCAGATGGTATACATAAATGTATGACATCATCATCTGAACCAAGTTGGGATTTCTACCGCACCTTTCTCGCCGTGCTCGAACACGGCTCACTGTCGGCGGCAGCCCGTGAACTCGGGCTGACTCAGCCGACGGTCGGCCGGCATATTGATGCATTGGAGGAATCTGTCGGGGCCGAACTGTTCACCCGTTCGCAACAGGGCCTGCTGCCGACCGATGCCGCCCTCGTCCTGAAACCCTATGCCGAGACCCTGGCGAGCACGACCGCTGCCCTGCTGCGGGCGGCCTCCGGTTCGAAGGACAAGGTCAGCGGTACGGTGCGCATCAGCGCCAGTGAAGTCATCGGAACAGAAGTGTTGCCGCCGATCCTCGCTGACCTGCAGGTTAAATATCCCGAACTGGTCGTGGAATTATCGGCTTCGGATGCGGTGGAGGATCTGCTGCAGCGCGAGGCCGATATTGCCGTGCGCATGGTCGCGCCGGCGCAAGAAGCCTTGCTGGCCCGGCATATCGGTGTCATCTCCCTCGGCCTCTTCGCCCATCGAAGCTATATCGGACGACACGGCAAGCCGGAAACGGTCGAGCAACTGCGCCTGCATAAGCTGATCGGCTTCGATCGTCAGACGGCCTACATCAGAATGATGATGAAACGTTACCCGTTCCTCGACGGCGTCCGTCTCAGCTTTCGCTCCGATCACAGCACCGCCCTGCAGAATGCCCTGCGCGCAGGCATCGGCATCGGCTTCTATCAAACGCCTTTGGCGAGACGCGACGCAAACCTCGTACACCTGCTGCCCGAAGTCGAGGTAGCGATCGACACTTGGGTCGTCATGCACGAGAACCTCAAGACGTCTCCGCGTTGCCGCGTGACGTTCGACGCTCTCGTTACGGGATTGCTGGACTATGTCAGGGGAAGCGAAACGGAGGATCGATCATGATCGCTGGAGCGGCGGAGCCGGTGCCGCATAACACAAGCTGGCCCGTGGACTTCGAGCGCATCCGCGAAAAACTCGCATAATTGCTCAGGCCCTACCTCATGACGATGGAGCATATCAGCAGAACACCCATTCCCGGCCTCGCCGAGAAGCGTCATTTCGCCAATGCGATCATCGAAAAGACAATCGGCCAAGGCGGGCCTAAAACATGCCACGCAAAAACATGCGGCGGCTTTGCGACAACGGCACGCAAGAGATCAAAGACCTAAGCCCCCAAGACGCGAGTCTGAACGATCGCGACGCGCTTCATGCGCCGGGAGCCGTGTCGATCGGCGGGAAATGCACCTGGCCATCGATGACTTCCGTTTCCGGTCGGTCGCCGCCATCGGCATATTCCTCATGCCATTTGCCGCTCTCGTCCTGCCAGCTGATTTCGGCCGAGTCGCCTTCGACCTGCTGTTCGGCCGCCACGATCCTGGCTGCCTCCACCGCCTCGGAATGTGTCGGAAACGCTTCCGAATAAACATCACGGAAACGATAAGCCCATCCACCGTCATGCGGCACGATTTCGTAAACGACCTTGACCATTCAAACCTCCTTCTCATCTGCCAAGACCTTTGGGTCCGGATGTTACCGGCAAGGTCGCGTGCATCTGAGACGGATTTCGAGTATGCCGCGACGTTTGTGGGTTGGGCAGACACCTATTCACGCAGTATTCCATTAAACGACACAGACTGCAAATCGTGCTCTGCCATTGCACGCTTGATGTGCGAAATCATTGATTTAGAGTGCAACCGTGAATCGGCATGAAGGTGGGGAAAGTGATTACGGCAAACTGGTTCAGGCAGGAAAAAGCCCTCTTGGTGGCAGTGGCGATTGCGGTCGTTACCTATGCTGGCGAGCATTCCATACTGGAAATGGGACAGGCGGCATCGATGGCCGCGGCAGCGGCATTGATCGCAACGATTGTATTGGTCTCCATGCGCGTTGCTCACCATGCAGAGACGCTTGCTGTGAAAGTCGGAGACCCCTACGGCACGATGATCCTGACCCTCTCGGCCGTCGCCGTGGAAGTCATCATCCTTGCCATCATGATGAGCGGCGAGAGCTCGCCGACGCTCGTACGCGACACGATCTACGCTGCTGTCATGCTCGATATCAACGGCATCCTCGGCCTCGCCGCGCTTCTCGGCGGGCTGAAGCATGGCGAACAGCCCTATAACGACGATTCCAGCAGGACCTACGGCGTGATGATCCTAACCGCCATGGGCATCTCGATGATCGTGCCGGAATTCATTCCCAGCGTGAAATGGCACTATTATTCCGCCTTCACCATCTTCGCGATGATCGCGCTCTACGCGCTGTTCCTGCGCATGCAGGTGGGCAGGCACAGCTATTTCTTCAGCTACAGCTATCCGCGCACGGAAAAGAAGCTCTCGGCATCCGAGGAACATCACGCGGAAGAGCCCACCACGACATCGATCGCGACGATCCTGATCGGCGTCGTCCTGATCGGCGTGCTGGCGGAATTCATGTCCGCTTTCATGGATACCGGCCTGAGAGGCACGGGCGCGCCGCCCGCCATCGCCGCAATCGTCGTGGCCGCCATCTCCGCAGCACCGGAAATTCTGACGGCCTTGCGCGCCGCGCTCAGAAACCGCATGCAGGCGACGGTGAACATCGCCTTGGGCGCCTCACTATCAACAGTCATTCTGACCGTGCCCGTCATGGAGGCGATCGCGCTCTATACCGGCCAACCCTTCATGATGGCTATGTCGCCGGTGCAGACCGTTATGGTGATGATCACGCTGATAGTCGCCGCCATCAACCTCAACGACGGCGAAACCAACGCTATCGAAGGCATGACCCATTTCATTCTCTTTGCCACCTTCATCATGCTGACGGTGCTCGGCCTTTGATTCCAATTTCAAGGACCTACGCCGACAGGCGGACTCAAATTGCGAAGCGCTTGAATCAGTTGATGAGCTTGAAGCCTGCAGTCTGAATGCAAAAAAGCCCGCCATTTCTGGCGGGCTCAGACTGCTGACAAACCTCTGGCTTTGGCCAGAGGTTTTTGATTCAATGGGACATGTTGAAGAAACCTTGTGCCGAACAGACGGCTCTCGAGATGGTGACGCTCGACAGCCTGGTGCCGAGAGATCATCTGCTTCGCAAGATCGATGCGGTGATCGACTTTACTTTCATCGATGATCGCGTTGCGGGATTGTATTGCGCCGACAACGGCCGGCCGCCGCTCGATCCGACATTGATGTTCAAGGCGCTGTTCATCGG